>DAIDKD010000166.1 GCA_027451065.1 Bacillaceae bacterium
TTTCCACTCCTATTTCTTCAAAATCTTTTCATATATATTTAGTATAGCGCACAGTCTAGGCAAACAACCCTTTTCTATACTTCACGACAATAATTAATAAACCTAGCGATAAAACGTGAGCCAGTAAAGTAACAACAAATGTACTAGTAAAAGAGCCGGTAAAATCATATACATAGCCAATTAACGCTACACCGACAGCAACACCAGAGCCACCGACTAGTGCTATTAGCGGGTATGTTTTTCCATAATTATCAATACCGAAAATTTCTTTCGTCAACAAAGCAACTCCTGCTGATCCTACTGAAAATAATGCACCAAATAAAAATGCTCCTACGCCTAACAGCATTGGGGTCGAGGCAACTAACAATAAAATAACACCTATGGCATTTATCCCAATCATCATAACAGATGCTTTCATCGTCCCGAAAGAATCACTGATAACCCCGATAATTAACTTAAAGCATACATTTCCAATCATCGCTGCTGAAGTTAACATAGCTCCTGTTGTAGCACCTTGTCCGACAGTCTCAGCAAAACCTGGCAAATGATGAGCAATTGTCGTTTTCAAAGGAATTAATGTAGCGAACACTGCAAAGCAGAGAAAGGATATTTGAAAAAAGTCAAAATCATATTTCTTTTTTTGAGGTTTCTCTGCAATAGTTTTTTGTGTCTGCTTCTCACTCGCTATATGACCATATGGCAATAACCCATCTTTTTGAGGTTCCATGGAAAAAGGATAGAAAACTGCCGGCAAACAAATGACTAAAAATAAGAGACCTTTGATGATATATGTCATTTCCCAACCAACATTTTCGATAAGTGTGGCGAAGATTGGTGAGAACAGTGCTCCACCTAACCCACTAATTCCTAATACAACACTTGTGGCAAATCCGTGTTTCTTTTCAAACCATTGATTAATAATCATCGTTAATGGTACAACGGAAAATAACGCAGTACTTATACCCCGTAGTGCACCAAGAATATAAAACATAAGTATACTGCTGGAAAATCCCATTAGTATCGTACTAACACTTGCAACTATCACACTAATAAACAAAGTTGCCTTGTATGGAAATTTCCTTATAATACTCGGGATAAATAGTGACATCATCGAACCTACTAACAAAGCTATAGTCGTGTGCGCTGCAAAAGTTCCTCGCATTACCCCTAAACTATCTGATACTGGTGTTAAAAACACACCCACTGCATTCACTCCTAGTCCCATAGCTGCAACTGAAAGACCACAGCAGACTGATAAAACTCCCCAATGCTTATTACTTTTATTTTTCATCTCTGCACCTAAACACTTTCCTCACTTTTTCTACTTATTCATCTGATGAAAACTTTCTATCTTATAGTAACATAAATATTATTGTTCCTTCATTATAAATTTATTGAAATAATGATTGTTACCGATTTCTTCAAAATGGCAGCCTGCTGAAAGAGTCAACTACGATGAAGAGCGATGTAATCAAGCTTTTCTAAGTTGAGTCTTTCTATCTCATTGGGAATAAATCGACTTTTAGGTGGTTTGTATTCAGATGCCCGCCTTCATAATATTACGTAGTTAGAATTAGATAGTCATATTGCTCAATTATGGGAGGTATTTTGGAGAGGGATAAAAAATACATGATGAGGTCAACTGGCCATTACCCTAAAGGATAGTGGTCAGTTGACCTCATCGTAAATTGATATTACCTTTTTTCTAGCCTCTTAGCCCACAATTTGATTTCGCTGTTTTACAATAACTGCTAACAACAGCATAGATATACCATGGGTAATTAACGCAACGATAAATGTATTTGTAAAAGAGCCCGTAAAGTCATAAATATAGCCAATCAAAGCTATACCGATAGCAACTCCAGCCCCTCCAACAAGTGCAATGAGAGGATATGTTCTTGCATAATTCTTCATGCCGAAAATTTGTTTTGTCAACAAGGCAACACCGGCCGAACCTACAGAAAACAGAGATCCGAATAAGAATGCTCCTATTACTAAAAGCACGGGACTTGAAGCAGTTAACAATACGATAATTCCCATAACATTTATTCCAATCATCATAACTGATGCCTTCATTGTCCCAAAAGAGTCACTAATTACTCCAATGATTAATTTAAAACAAACATTCCCCACCATAGCTGCTGAAGCTAACACGGCTCCCGTTGTAGCAGAATGACCGACAGTCTCGGCAAATCCTGGTAAATGGTGTGCAATTGTCGTTTTCATAGCAATCAATGTGGAGAAAACAATAAAGCAGAGAAATGTTGTTTGAAAAAAGCTAAAATCAGATTTCTTCTCTGTCACTTTTTCTCTCTTCTTTCCTTGCTCCTGCTGTTCATTCGCTTCATAACCATAAGGCATTAACCCATCATTTTGAGGATTTATTGAAAATGGATAGAAAATTGCCGGTAAACACATAAATAGAAATACTAGGCCTTTAATGATAAATGTCGTTTCCCAACCAAAGCTTACGATAAGATAAGCAAATATTGGGGAAAACAACGCCCCTCCCAATCCGCTAATACCTAAAACAATGCTCGTTGCCAGACCATGCTTCTTTTCAAACCATTGATTAATAATCATTGTCAATGGCACTATTGAAAATAATGCTGAGCTAATCCCCCGAAGTGCTCCAAGGACATAAAACATGAGAATATTATCAGAAAATCCCATCATTATCGTACTTATACTAGCGATGATAACACTTATGCTTAAAACTGTTTTGTAAGGAAATTTTCTTATAATACTTGGTATGAAGAGCGACATCACTGATCCTACTAGCAATGATATTGTTGTATGTGCTGCAAAGGTTCCTCGCATCACGCCTAAACTCTCGGATACTGGCGTTAAAAACACACCAACTGCATTCACCCCTAGTCCCATGGCCGCAACTGAAAGACCGCAACAAACTAATAAAACTCCCCAATGTTTACTACTTTTATTTTTCATTTCTACACCTAAACACTTTCCTCACTTTTTCTACTCATTCCTCGATCAAAACTTCATAATCTTGTAGCAACATAGATTTTATAGAGCACCTACTACATGATGTGGAACATATGGCTCTTCCAAATATGCAATTTCATCAGCCGTCAACTTAACAGATGTCGCTTCTACTGCACTCTCTAAATGTGCAACTTTCGAGGCTCCAACAATTGGTGCAACTACTTGGTCTTTTTGTAACAGCCACGCTAATGCTAATTGTGCTCGTGGAATTCCTCTATTATCGGAAATTTCAGCTAGACGAGTGATAATTGCTGAATCTTGCTCTGCCATCGAATCGTATTTAGCCCTCGCTGTTTTATCTGTCTCAAGTCGTTTCGTTGTCACTGATAAATCTCTCGTTAATCTTCCTGATGCTAAAGGGCTATAAGGAGTTACTGCAATCTTCTCTTCTTTACAAAGAGGCATCATCTCACGTTCTTCTTCACGATAGATAAGATTCATATGATTTTGCATCGAAACGAAGCGTGTCCAGCCATTTTTCTCCGCAACATGCAATGCTTTTTGAAATTGCCATGCATACATTGCTGATGCTCCTATGTATCTTGCCTTTCCAGCCTTTACAATATCATGCAAAGCCTCCATCGTTTCTTCTATAGGAGTATGGTAATCCCAACGATGAGTAATGTATAAATCCACGTAATCCGTTCCCAATCGTTTCAGACTACCATCAATTTGGCTCATGATTGCTTTACGTGAAAGACCAGAACTATTTGGAGCTTTATTACCAAAATTCAATCCAAAATATGCTTTTGTCGCTATGACAATTTCATCACGATTTGCATAGTCTTTGAGGGCACGTCCTAATATTTCCTCGCTTGTACCCGCTGAATAAATATTCGCTGTATCAAAGAAATTAACCCCTAAATCCAATGATCTCTTTATAATTTTACGGCTTTCATCTTCTGGAAGTACCCAGTCGAGAAAACCTGGAGTAACCTCTCCAAAACTCATAGCTCCTAGACATATTTGTGAAACATCCATTCCTGTATTTCCAAATTTAACATAATCCATTTTCTGTTCCCCACTTTCGATTTATTATATTTTCATGAATAAACATCTTCTCCAAGAATCACTCAGCCGGACTGAAATTGCCTACTTCACTAATTCCGCGAAGCTTTTTTTCTGCTGGAACCACATGATTTTCATAATTATCAATTTTGTAATTCAAACGATTAAGTGCTTGCTGCATTTCGTCAATCCTCTTTTGTAGTTCATCACGTTCATTACATAAAATATCTACACGTGCTTGAATAGTAGCCTCGTCACCTCCCCTGAACAACTCTGTATATTCGATTAACGCTTCTATTGATATTCCTGCTTTTCTCATTTGACGAGCAAAGTCAATCCAACGAATGTCTTCCTCATCAAACTCACGTACACCATGCTTATTTCTTCTTACTGGTGGTATCAAACCAATCCGTTCATAGTAACGAATCGTGTCAGCGGATAGATTCGTTTTTTCACTCACCAACTTGATGTTCATGATAACCTCCTCCTTATTTCTTAACTTGATTCTAGTATACACCTTGGAGTTCACTCTAAGGCAAGTGGAAATTAGAAACAAAATTTATCACGCTACTAGAAACCTAAACTTTACACTCTAAAAAGAGGCTGGTTCACTAGGGCAAATAACGCCTAGTGAACTAGCCTCAACAAAACTGACAATATAAAATTACAGTAATATCAATAATTCTAATAATTTTCAATGCATGTTAATTAATGAGTTAGCCTATGTTTCACATTGAATCTTTTATTTCTATCACTCCAAAATGAAACACTGCACTTTTTCTTTTGTACACATGAAATCCAAATTGGCTAAATCGTTGGCTGCGAAAATGATCTTTTAGGACAACACGATGCTTTGCTACCCGTTTTGCTTCTTGAATTACTTCAGCAGTCAATTCTGTGTATAACGCCAATTGTTTCATACCATCTATTCCATTTGAGGTAGCAATGGTTTCTTCAAACATAGGGTCAAAGTAGACCACATCAAAACTATTATCTTCACATTTTTGTAAAAATGTTCCATAGTTCTCATTTTTCACTACGACTCTTCTCAATGCCTCATCGCACACTGCTATGCCTGTTTTCCATTGCTGTAGACCTTTTTTTACTAAATAGGCAATAGATGGGTCGCCTTCAATACCTTCGACTTTCCCTTTTTCACCGACAATAAAGCTTGCTGTAATACTGTCTGAAGCCATCCCTAACGTACAATCTAAAACAGACATGCCCTCTTCTAATTTGGTTGCTTCAATAAACGGGTCATGCTCGCTCTTCATTAATCGCTTCATTCGAAACATGGAAGAGTTCGGGTGGAAAAAGAAAGGGTGATCTCCTTCTACTGGATATAATTCCATTCTCTTTTTCCCAACAACTAGCACATGTTGCTGTTCTTTTCTCTGAATCTCTTTAATTGAATTGTCTCCTCGTATGACAAATCGTCCTTGAACTTCTTTTGAAATTTCTTTCGCATAGCGAACCATTTCACCACTAGTTCTTCCAGCTGTTGTTATAATCATTCTGCAAGTTCTCTCATTTCTGCTATATCGCTACTTGGTTGCATCTGTCATTTGCTTCCAAATCGAGCCTTTTGCTGCCTCGCCGTCTTCTATTCGTCCAATTGCCATTTTTACCTGCAAGGCGACTTCAAATTCTTCATCTTCTACTGCTTGATACAGTGCCGGCAATGCTGTCTCATCGCCAACTTCATATAAAAACATCGCCGAACGCCATCTAACTAACTTATTTTTATCTGCCAGCGCTTCAATCATCGCTGGCATTGCTTTTTCACTTCCTAAATCTGATAAACAGTCACCAGCCGTACGACGAACAGCTACTGTTTTATCATGTAATCCTTCTATCAAATAAGGAAGCACGGCTTCATCTTCAAGCATCCCTAAATAAACAACAGCGAGACGGCGAATTGCCATTTTTTCATCGGATAATGCTTTTACCAGTACCGGCATATCTTCCAACGTCGGTTCCATTTTATCTAAAGCTGCATAACGCTTTTTCCAATCAGTATCTTCGAGCATTTCAATGGTGACATGCTTTTTAGGGAGTTTTTCCAGCTTCTCACCTTCTGGAAGCTGTATCATTTGAATCATCTGCTCGACTCTTTCCACTGGATAGGCTGCTTCTACTTCTTCAACTAATTCTTTTCCAATTTCTTCAATGGTCCCAAATCGTGTACCTTTCTCGACCCATTTTCTATCTAGCACAACATTGTTTGCTGATGTTTGTAGCTTCATGATGGCTTCTTTAAAATATGGTTGTAATCCAAATCGATATTCTTGCTCAGCATCCAACAATTTTATTTGCATCGGGATATCTTCGTACATTTGGTAAAATACTTTCACTTCACCATAAGACTGTGTCACTTGTATTGGACTAATTTCTCCTGTAGTCTCTTCACCGAAAGTAGCTCGTACTAGTTGTAAAATGCCTTTCCAATCAAACTTCGCATTCCGTTCAATTGCCAGAAAGTCAGCCACATGATAGATTTCTTTTATTCCTTCAATGCCAAATAATTTCTGGATAATCTCAGGTGCTTTTTCTTTGTTTTCTTTTGTATAATTATTTCTTGCACCCATTGGTAATTCAAAATCAAGTAATACTTTCATCGTATTGGGACTAGGTGTTGGTTCAATGGATTTGATTTTCACCAGTATGCCTCCTCTTATTTCATCGAATGTACTCTATATTCTACCATACCTGACTTATTATTTGCCCTGCTAGGATTTTTGTGAATTGGGTGTTTTTCCCAATTCACAAAAATCCTTTATCCCGCATTAACGGTCAGTATTGAAAAAATAACTGCCCGTAAACGCCCGATTGGTTCAACTAATTATCAGAGGGAAAGTCATCCGCTGATAAAAGTTTCACTTTATTCAAAACTGGCAATCAACTCAGAAAGTTCTTCCCATCTTGTCATTTTCGCTTCCAGTGCTTCTTCCAATTGTTGTTGCTTGTCTGTTAACTCTTGGGCTTTTGTAAAGTCGCTGCCTACTTGATTTAGTTCTTCTTTCACATTTTCAAC
>DAIDKD010000167.1 GCA_027451065.1 Bacillaceae bacterium
AAGTTCCGATGAAGAATGATCCGAAATCACCGTAGCGGGCACTTACTTCATCGAAGCGCATGTCATATACTAATTTTTTAAATTGAAGTACTTCATCAGAGAAGAGGGTAACGCCCCATTCATAGTCATCAAAACCAGTAGAACCGCTAATAATTTGTTTTACTTTGCCGGCATACTCTCTGCCAATCTTCCCATGGCTGTACATGAGCGCTCTTCGTTCTTCGATAGGAAGGGTGTACCAATTATCATTTCCATCCCGCTTTTTATTCATTGGGTAGAAGCAAAGATAATTTGATTTTGGTAATATTGGGTACAAACGCTCTAATATACGAGGATTTTTGTACGGGTCTTCATCGTTTGGCAAATAATTGCCTAATTCTACAACTGACACATAGGAATAAGCTGGTATTGTATGTTCTGCCAACGTTGTTTTGTTAAACTCCGTTTGAATTTGCTGCAATTCTTCCATAGTTGGACGAAGAACCATAAACATAAAATCAGCTTTTTGTCCCACAGTAGTGTACAAGCTATGGCTGCCCAAATGTTGTTCTTGGATGACATTCCAGTTTCTTATCAAACTTGAAAACTCATATATTGCCGATTGTCTTTCATCGCTACTTAACATTTTCCAACTTGCCCAATTCAACGTACGAAAATCATGTAAAACAAACCATCCATCTAATGTTTTAGAAACTTCACTCATTTCTTCTTCCACTCCTTAGGAAAAACTGTTATAATCAGAATGTGATAATAGAATGATACAACATATGATACTATCTTAGGATACGTTTTCATTTAATTCAAATGATTTGCTCAATAGCTAGTTTTCAGCGGCAAATCTCTCAATTACAAGGAGGATATCAAGTGTCAAACTTATTTACAGCAATCGAGGGAAAAGTTGTAGGAAAAGGAGTGAAAATTGTATTACCAGAGGGAAAGGATGCACGTATTTTAACAGCAGCATCACGCTTAGCGGCAGATAATATAGTACAACCTATCGTAATTGGTAATACAGATGAAATAAACACACTGGCATCTAACTTAGATGTGTCTTTAGACGGCATCATTGTACATGACCCAGAATCGTATAATGATATGGATGAAATGGTAGCGGCATTTGTAGAGCGTCGTAAAGGGAAAGCAACAGAAGAGCAAGCTCGTAACATATTAAAAGATGTAAACTACTTCGGAACAATGCTAGTATATATGGGGAAAGCGGATGGTTTAGTAAGTGGTGCAGTTCACTCAACAGGAGATACAGTTCGCCCAGCCCTACAAATTATCAAAACAAAACCAGGTGTGTCGAAAACATCGGGTGTATTTATCATGGTACGCGAAGAAGAGAAATATGTAATGGCAGACTGTGCAATTAATATTTCTCCGAATAGCCAGGATTTAGCAGAAATTGCCGTGGAAAGTGCGAAAACAGCAGAATTATTTGGAATCGAGCCAAAGGTTGCTATGTTAAGCTTCTCCACAAAAGGTTCAGCAAAATCTCCAGAAACGGAAAAAGTAGTAGAAGCAACGGAAATTGCCAAGAAAATGGCACCAGAGTTAACTTTGGACGGGGAATTCCAATTCGATGCTGCATTTGTACCGTCTGTAGCAAAACAGAAAGCTCCAGGGGCAATTCTTGAAGGAGATGCAAATGTATTTGTATTCCCAAGCCTAGAATCAGGAAATATCGGTTATAAAATCGCTCAGCGTTTAGGTGGGTTCGATGCAGTTGGACCAATCCTACAAGGGTTGAACATGCCGGTAAATGATTTATCACGTGGATGTAGCGCGGATGATGTGTATAAGCTTTGCTTGATCACAGCGGCGCAAACAATAAAATAAGATTTCTTTTTAGGCAGCGCCCCATGATAACCTTTTTCTAAAATTTGTTATCATGGGGCGCTGTGTTTTCTTTACAGAAACTGCTCATTTCTATTTGCTATTCTCAACATAGAAGAATGATACAGCGTTATCTCTTCTGGAGAAAGTTCGGAGAAATCTATCTCACTTTGGTAAGATTGCAAAGTTGCTATAAGCCTATCCATCATGTCAGTTACTTGCAATGGCCGATTCAATAATTCAGAAAGAGACGCCATTGTCTGAGGTTGTACTTTTGGATATTGAACTTTTGTACTTTCTTCCTTCAAGGATGTTTCATAAAAGGAACGAATCACTTCTGCACGCTGGGAGCCACTTCCATGCACACACAAATAGATTTGCACGGTGATGCCATTACGGATTCTTCGTTGAGAAATGCCAGCAAATTTTTTGTTGTGAATACTTAAATCATAACTACCTGGACAATAGGAACCGGTAATTTCTTTGGCTTCAATTGTCACATCGAAATCTTTGAACATATCTTGAATAAACATCCACATTGCATCGTATCCATCATTGATGCCAATCTTTTTGGAAGTATCAGGAAAAATCAAAGAAATATTTAAAATTCCTTCATCAAGAACAACGGCCAGTCCGCCAGAATTTCTCACGATGACATCATATCCTTGTTGCTTTAGATAGGAAACTCCATCTTCTAAATAAGGAAGCTTCGTATCTTGAATCCCCAATATGACGGTATCTTCATGAAGCCAAGTACGACATACTGCTGGCGAATGCCCGCCACCGACAGAAGTGCACAGGGCATCATCGACTGCAAAAGAATGGAGAGCGCGCAATGATGTTTTTAGTTCGGAGTGTTCAATCATCCGCCATGTTTTTTGGTGTAATAATTCTCTTGTTGTCATTGTATATCCTTTCTTCAAAAACGTCTTTTCTCCATTATACAGCAAGTGAAAAAGGCAGGGAAGGTGCCCCGCCTGATTTGTTTTGCAACCAGTCCATCGTATGTTTTCTTTATGTAATATAAGAAAAGCGCAAGCTAGGCGCTGGAGCTAGACAAACTTATACTTTCTTATCTGTATATACAGGACTAAGTTGCACCTCTACTATTGGTACTACTCAGCAACTCGCTCAAGGTTTCCGTTCTTATCCATTTTAAAACTTGGAGAAGTGTGACTGTCTTCATCGAGCAATACTTGTTTTCTAGCACGATTCATAATTCGCATTAATGTTTCATAATCTTCTTGAATAAAATGAGAATCTTCCTCTAACTTGGCAATCTTCGTTTCCAGTTCGTTATTCTTCATTTTTAATAGCTCATTGTGTTTCCGCAAATGCTCATTTTCTGTATATAGCCCTTTGGCACTTTCTTGTTGAGCTGAATAGGACTGTAAAAAAGAAATAACATCAGCCATAGAAAGTGTGTTTGTCGGTTTCATAGAAGGTACAATAGGTGTTGAAGTGGTTATTGGAGTTAGATTATCTTCCTCGGAAACTCCAATGAACGCAGTCGGCTCATATAAAGGCTTTTTCTTGGTCTGCACACCACCTGCGGATCTTTGTTTATTTTTCCAATGCTTCCTTGCTAGTTTGAGAGCCTGTTCGTATTGATGGCGCACAACTGCGTTCCAGCGGAATCCACAAGCGGCAGAAGTACGATTCAAAATATCACCTACCTCTTCAAATGCATTCAGCTGTGTACTTCCTTCTCTAACATGCTTTAACACAGCTTCAGCTAGTAATAAATCATTTTCATCTGTCCACGCATCTTGACGTGTTTTCATTATACGACACTCCTTTTTTATCAAATGTACTATTCATATCATGGACAGATAATAGATGAAATATACAAAAATATTTTTGAAAGGAATAGGAAACGAAAACGAGCCTTGCATCATAGGGCAAATAGCGTTAGAATAAAGTGAAACTTTTCTTAGAAAGGATTGTCGAGTAGTGACGAACGAATTTCGTATTTGCGATGATTGCCAAGCAACAAACATCAAAACACTAGTACCGAAATTGCAAATGATAGATAGTAAGGCAGAAATAAAAATTGGCTGCCAATCATATTGTGGACCAGGGAGAAAGAAAGCTTTTGCTTTTGTGAATAACCGTCCCTTATCAGCTCCTACAGAAGATGAGTTGATAGATAAAATCAAGGATAAACTAGAGAAATAATGGAGGAAGGTGAGATAATCGGCGTTTTTTGACCAATTGCCTCACCTTCTTATATAATGGAGAAAAAGGATAGGGGGCTTTACAACATGTGCTATGCTGATAAAAAGTTATCAGAAACAAAAGTATTTAAAGACCCTGTACATAGATATATTCATGTGGATGATCAAGTAGTGTGGGATTTAGTTGGCACAGCAGAGTTCCAAAGGCTGCGTCGTATTAAACAGTTAGGTACTACTTACACAACCTTTCATGGTGCTGAGCACAGTAGGTTCGGTCATTCATTAGGAGTGTACGAAATTATTAGGAGAATGATTGATGACGTATTTACTGGAAGGGAAGGATGGAATCCCGCGGATCGCCTCCTTTGCTTATGTGCGGCCCTGTTGCATGATGTAGGTCATGGACCTTTTTCTCACTCTTTTGAAAAGGTATTTGCAGTCGATCATGAAGAATTTACTCAGCGTATGATTGTTGGAGATACAGAGATAAATAATGTGTTGAAGCAAGTAAGTACCGAATTCCCTCAGCAAGTAGCGGATATTATTGGGAAAAAATCAAATAATAAATTGGCAATAAGTATGATTTCTAGTCAAATTGATGCAGATAGAATGGATTATTTATTACGGGATGCATATTTTACAGGAGTAAGCTACGGGAAATTTGACTTAGAACGGTTGCTACGAGTGATGCGTCCGTTGCCTCAAGGGATTGCGGTGAAAAAGAGTGGTATGCATGCTGTGGAACATTACATTATCAGCCGCTATCAGATGTACTGGCAAGTGTATTTTCACCCTGTAACAAGAAGTGCGGAAGTATTGTTAAACAGCATTTTCAAACGAGTAAGGTATCTGTATCAAGAAGAGTATCGTTTTCAGCATCAACCAGTTCACTTTTACTCGATTTTTGATGGGAAAATTTCAGTGGAGGACTATCTTCAATTAGACGAAAATATTATGATGTATTATTTTCAAGTGTGGCAGAAAGAAGATGATACAATTCTAGCTGACTTGTGCAGAAGATTTTTACATCGCCACTTATTAAAATATGTCGATTTCACAGATGACTTCCAAAAAAATAATTGGGTAGAGCTTGAACATTTGTGTAAGAAAGCAGAGATTGACCCCAAATATTATGTAGTAGTGGACTCTATATCAGACTTACCTTATGATTTTTATCGTTCGGAAGATGATGATGGGTGTCAGCCGATTCTCCTTCTTATGCCGGATGGAAAATTACGCGAATTATCTAGAGAGTCACATCTTGTCGAAGCAATGTCTAGAAAAGAGCAAACAGATAGAAAGTTATATTACCCCTATGAAATGATTGATGATAACACTCATCATACTGAAATGAAGTCGAAAATTAGACGAATTTTAGACAGAAGCAAGTGAAAAAACAAGTATAATGGAAAGAAATATATTTTATGAAAATGAAAAGGAGATTGAGAAAATGTTAGGATTATTTAAAAAGAAGCAAAAAGAAGAGGTAGTATCAGCGCCGTTAACAGGAAAAGTTATTCCTTTATCAGAAGTTCCAGATCCAGTGTTTGCACAAAAAATGATGGGAGATGGCTTGGCGATTATTCCAACAGAAGGTGTACTAGTATCACCAGTTGACGGAAAAATAATTCAAGTATTCCCGACAAAACATGCTGTAGGAATTCTTTCTAACTTTGGAGCAGAAATTTTAATGCATATTGGACTTGAAACAGTAGGTATGAATGGTGAAGGTTTCGAAGCATTTGTGAAAGAGGGCGACACGGTAAAAGTAGGGCAAAAGTTAATGACTTTTGATTTGGATTTAATCAATGAAAAGGCGACGAGCACGGTAACACCAGTGATTATTACAAACGGTGAGCAAATAGAAATTGTCAGCAAAGATGAAAACCAAGAAGTACAAGCAGGCAATCAAATAGTGATGACACTAGAGAAGAAGTAATAAAAATGGGCTGAGTGGATGGGGGAAAAATCACCTCATTCACTCAGCACGTCGTAAGATAGACTTATTAGTCGCTAGAAAGTTTACCGCCAACGGCATGATTATTTTTTGCAATGTCTTCAATAATCACATGAATTCTTTCAGCCGGTGCGTCGATTGTTTCACTAACAGCGGCTGTTACTTTCTCAACTAACGCTCTCTTTTGTTCTTCCGTGCGCCCTTCTAATATTTGCACAGTAACGTATGGCATAGCTATCACTCCTGTTTGATTTGTCCAGCGCAAGCGGCTAGACCTTTGTGTCAAAAGGCCCCTTGTGGGATAACCTTCCTAATGCAAAAGCAAACAGCACCTTTGATTAGGAAGAACATTTGCCAGTCAGGTCTGACCAAGCCGCCTGCGCTTTTCTTAGTTATGTACTACTTCATATTATATTCGACACCTCCTATGTAATCAATGGAAAGAAAGGAAGAAAAACTTGAATATACTAAATAATCTTTTCAGATTTGATTTATCCCAATTACCGTTTATTCTTATTAGTTTAGTTATCGCATTTTCATTACATGAATTTGCCCATGCATTTGTAGCATATAAATTTGGCGACCCTACTGCCAAAAACCAAGGGAGGTTAACGCTAAACCCAGCAGCTCATTTAGATCCAATCGGAACATTGATGATTTTATTTGTTGGATTTGGTTGGGCCCGTCCGGTTCCGGTGAATCGTTTTTATTTTAAAAGACCAAGATTAGCCGGGGTACTTGTTTCTGTTGCAGGCCCTGTAAGTAATTTGCTTATTGCTTTCATAGGAATTTTATTATGGGAACTAGGACTCCGTTTCGGCTTGATTCAGATGTTGCCAGAGGCAGGAATTACATTTACTCATAGTTTACTTGGAACGCTTGTACAATTAAATATTTTATTGTTTGTGTTTAATTTAATACCGATTCCGCCATTAGACGGATATCGCATTATTGAAGATTTAGCACCTGTACACATTCGAGCAAAAATGACTACGTTTGAGTCATACGGAGGTCTGATTTTTTTAATCCTTGTACTAATCCCGGA
>DAIDKD010000168.1 GCA_027451065.1 Bacillaceae bacterium
TAACTCAGCAACCTCACTTGTTGTTCCTACAAATAAAGTAAGGAATTTACTGGAATCTTACGGAGTAGAACGAGAAATATCTGTCATTCCAACTGGAATCCAACTGGAGAAATTTTCAGTATGCAATTATTCTCCAGATTTTGTACAATCTCTACGCGCATCCTTAGGATTGAAGGAGCAAGAGAAAGTCATTCTTTATATTGGTAGAGTATCGAAGGAAAAAAATATTGAAGAGTTGCTGGAACATTTACAATCTTATTTAAACGAAAAAGATGATGTGAAATTTGTTCTCATAGGTGATGGGCCAGTTAAAAAAGATTTGGAGGTTTTAGTAAGACAGTTAGGTATGGAGAAAAATGTAATCTTTGCAGGAGAAAAGCCGTGGGATACGATTGGTGAGTATTATCAAGTAGGCGACGTATTCGTCAGTGCATCCCAAAGTGAGACTCAAGGAATTACTTATATTGAAGCTTTAGCCTCAGGGCTTTCGGTTGTGGCAAAGGATGACCCTTGCTTAGAGGGTGTAGTAGAAAATGATCAAAACGGCTATACTTTCTCTGGTAAGGATGATTTTCTGAAAGCTCTAGATTCGATTCTTTATGATGAGAAGCAAAAAGAAAGACTATCTGCCGGAGCTAAACAATCAATTGAGAAGTTTTCAGCTGGTTATTTTTCAAAGAGTGTAGAGGATCTATACACAAGTGTGCTTTCAGTAGCAAAATGATGTAAGTAAAGGAGGGGGAAGAAATGCCTAGAATAAACATGCGTTCAACTGCACATACAGTAAAAGGACAAGGGGTAGGTTCCTGTTACGAGGAGCAAGTGGATTTAGTAAAGGAAGGCTTGAAGCCAGATTTTGAAGTGTATGAAAATGAATCAGGAAAGTTCGACATTGTTCATTATCATACGATAAATCCGGGTTATTTCATCGAAAGGTATATGAATAAAAAAAATACTGTAGGAATAGGTTATGTTCATTTTTTACCAGATACGTTAGATGAAAGCTTACAGCTACCATCTTTTTTCAAGAAAATATTTTATAAGTATGTATTGGCTTTTTATAATAGTATGGATTACTTGGTAACTGTTAACCCTTATATGATAGACAAAATCAAAGAACATGGTGTTACGAAGCCGGAAGTCTATTGTATTCCGAATTTTGTATCATCAAAGAATTTTTATCCTTTGTCTGAAGAGGAAATCAAAGAAGCTAAAAAAGATTTAAGTATCCCAATGGATAAATTCGTTGTGTTAGGAGTCGGGCAACTTCAAAAAAGAAAAGGAATATTTGATTTTATTGAAACAGCCAAAATGCTCCCTGATGTTCAATTTATTTGGGCTGGCGGTTTTTCCTTTGGTAAGTTAAGTGATGGATATGAAGAAATTCAAGAAATTTTAGATAATCCTCCTAAAAATGTGAAGTTTTTGGGGATAATAGATCGTGAGGAAATGCCTACTTTGTATAATATATGTGACGTGATGTTTTTGCCGTCATTTGAGGAACTGTTTCCTATGGCAATTCTTGAAGCTTTATGCTGCAAGAAACCAGTTCTTTTACGAGATGTTCCCTTGTATAAGGAAATTTTATTTGATAATTATTTAAAGGGAAAAGGTGTTAACGAATTTATTGATATATTATCTGAAATGAGTACTGATGAAGATATGTATGCAAAGTGGAGCGAGAAATCATGGGAATGTCACAATATTTATTTGGAAGAACATGCCTTAAAGCAATGGGAGGATTTCTATAAAAAAGCATATTTGGAAAGTAGAAAAAAATAACTCTGAACATAAAAAGTAAAATATCTATTGTCAGAAGTGTATATATTCGTTATTATTTATATTAGCTATTAAATAATAATTGTTAAAAAGTGGAGGGGGTAAGGTATGACAATAAAGCAAAAAGTTGTAACAAAGTTATTTCATTCCATATCAATCATAGTACTTATCGCATTGGTGGTATCTTGCGTTTATGGATATAAGCTTGGAATTTTTCAATCAACGGATGCATTTGCTGATTTTATTGTACAAGTCGGTTACTTCGCTCCACTTATTTTTATTATCATACAAGCTGTACAAGTAGTTCTTCCGGTTATTCCAGGTGGAATTAGCAGTATTGCCGGAATCATCATTTTTGGTCCAGTTTACGGTTCTATCTATAATTATATTGGCATTGTCATAGGCTCTATTATCAACTTTTTACTAGCCCGCCGCTATGGAAAAACCCTTGTACAAAGTGTAGTTTCAAAAAAGATCTACGAGAAATATATGGGGTGGATTGAAAAGGGAGATCGCTTTGATAAATTATTTACAGTGGCGATTTTTCTACCAGTAGGACCTGATGACTTTCTTTGTATGCTAGCTGGATTGACAAAGATGAAGTTGAAAAAGTTTGTTACAATTATCCTTCTTTGTAAACCACTTGCGCTTTTAGTATATACTCTCGGATTTTCAGCTTTGATAAATTGGGCGACGACTTTATTTTAATAAAAAGGGTGGAGGTGTGAGAATTAATCGGTTCTTGATTAATTTTTACACCCCCACCCTTTTTCAAATTACCTAGAGGAAGCCAATTTGAAAAATTGCTCATTGCTGAGATAAAATACACCAGCGTTTACAAACGCTACTTGAATTTTCGGATCATATTGCTCATATAGTGCTTTTTTTTCAATATGGTAGCTTTCAGGTAATTCTTCAACATCTTCATAAAATTTCTCCAGTAAATCTAAGTCATGTTGCCGTCGTATTTTTGCTTGTCCGGCCCAACTATGGTCATCGTCCTCAATCATCTTTTCGATTTTCTCTTCAATTCGTTTGATTCCACTGGATATTTTGATAATGGGTGAGAGAGTGAAACAATAATCTGGAATTTTTGGTGTAAATGAAATTCTACTAGTTTTTTCGTAAAAATCTTCTATTATCGTACCATTTAGTAAATGAAGTCCAAAAGAATGTAGCGTTTCTTTTTTTCTATCACAAAGATAGGAAATAGTCATGTTTATCATCAGCCAAGGATGCAAAGGTGTGTTGTTGTTGTTGTTTTTGTTCTCTACTTTTTCAAAGAGACGGATATAAGCACCTAATTCTGATGCAGTTGAATAAATTTGTCTGAGTCTTGGTGAACCAAAATGAATCATTTCTCCTTCTATATCATTTCCTGTTGTGACTAGGGTAATAGACATCGGGTTTGGTATTCCTTCGGTTTTTTCTAGATAATGCCAATAGAATGGACGATTCATCAGTTTTTTGTCCATTTCAATCGTTAAGTCGATGTCTAAGTGAGTTGAGTGATTATGAACCTGACAGCCTGTTCCTTGAAAGAAGCGTTGTAGGTAGCGGTGTATCTCCTTCTGCTGCATAGTTTTCCTCCTGATCCAGTAAATATTTTTCCATCTTCTTCAAATCTGATTTCGTTAAAATATCATCAAGCTCTCCAACTACACGTTCGAACAATTGAATTTTTTCATACAGTAAATTGAATATATGTTCTTCGATGGTATCTTTCGTTGCAAAATTGTAAATGTGAACGTCTTCTGTTTGGCCGAGACGGTGAATACGCCCAATTCTTTGTTCTAGCCTCATTGGATTCCATGGTAGGTCATAATTTATCATATGGTGGCAAAATTGTAAGTTAATCCCTTCTCCTCCTGCTTCAGTTGCAATCAACACCCTTGCTTTGTCTTTGAAAATTTCTTTCATCCAATCCTTCTTCCCTTGCTTAAAACCACCGCGAAAAGGAACGGAAGAAATATGATGTTGTTGTAAGAACCATTGCAGGAACATTTGTGTTGCACGATATTCGGTAAAAATTATTACCTTTCCATCGACTTTTTGAATAATCTCCAATACTTTCTGCGCTTTAGAATTAGCCGGTATGCGATGGATAGCTTCCATAATGGCAGGAATATAGCTATCCTGCTCTTCTTTCTCCAACATTTTTTTGATAGAGAAAAATACAGCTTCTCTGCTACTGCACGCTTCTCTTTTAAAAGTTAGTTTTGAGAAAGATGAGGTTTCTCTTTTCCAATTGTGGATTAAATCATATAATTCTCTTTCCTCTTGAGAAAATTCTACAAAAATAGAATGAATATGCCTTTTTGTCCAGTGAATACCAGTATCTGTACGTCGATTTCGAACCATTACTTTATTTACCAATGCTTTCAAATGTTCATCCTGTTGAATTGAACGGTTTTTGGCAGCATAGTATTCAGTGAAGCTTGTTTGATTGCCGAGATGACCGGGTTTTAACAGTGATACGAGATTGAAAATTTCTTCAACTTTATTTTGAATTGGTGTAGCAGTTAAGAGAAGACAGAATTTTTTCTTTAGCAGTTGAACAAATTCATAGTTTTTCGTTTGATTATTTTTTAGTTTGTGTGCTTCGTCAATAATAACAAGGTCATAGGAGATATCTAATATTTGTTCCTTATTGTAGGTACGCTTGGCTGTATCAAGGGAAGAAATGACAATGTCCATATCTGCCCACTTGTATTTTTTTCGAAAAGTAACGGCGGGAATGTAAAATTTCTTATTCAACTCGTATGCCCACTGTGTTACGAGGGATGCTGGAACGAGAATGAGCGCTTTTTTTACCAAACCGCGAATCATGTACTCTTTCAAAATTAATCCAGCTTCGATAGTTTTTCCTAAACCAACTTCATCAGCTAAGATTGCTTTTCCATTCATTTCTTCAATAGCTTTTGTTGCCACTTCTAGTTGATGGGGCAGAGGCGTTAAATCAGGTAGATACTTTGGTGCTTGTAATCCATGAAATTCAGGGATAATAGTGTGCTTTTTTGATTCATAGGCTAGTTGAAAAAGTTCTAGATTAGCCCAAGGGCCATCCTCGTCTATCCTTTTTAAAAAGTTTTCTTGCCAGTTTCTTTGAAAATGAATAGGAATATCCATGAAAAATCACCTTTTGTTACAGTATTTATCCCGCTTTAACGGGCAGTAAGAAAAATAACTGCCCGTAAAAGCCCGATTGGTTCAACTAATTATCAACGGGAAGATCATTCGTTGATAAAAGTTTCACTTTATCCCATAATCTTTAGATTTGCTCATATATATTTGTGAATGTTAGGATAGAGCTGAAAGTGTAGAGTTAGTTTGCCCAAAAAGTTTCACTTCATACAGGGAGGAGGGACATAGAATGACGGCTTTATTGCGTACTCCATTATTTAAAGAGCACAAGAAATTAGGAGCACAGTTTATTGATTTTGGTGGATGGGAATTACCGGTACGTTTTTCTAGTATAAAAGAAGAACATGAAGCAGTTCGGAAAAATGCAGGGCTATTTGACGTGTCTCATATGGGAGAAATTGAGGTGACGGGAAAAGACAGTCTACAATTCCTGCAATACGTTATGACAAACGATGTTTCTTTATTAGTAGATGGAAAAGTCCAGTACAGTGCTATGTGCTACGAAGATGGCGGAACAGTAGATGATCTGCTTATCTATCGCAAAGGGCCAGATAATTATTTGTTAGTTGTCAATGCAATGAATATTCGAAAGGACTATCAATGGCTGACCTCCCATTTATTTGGAGACGTTCGTTTGGAAGATACTTCCCGTCGCATAGCACTGTTAGCTATTCAAGGTCCAAAAGGGCTAGAAATTGTCCAGCAACTAGCAGATGTAAATATCACAGTTATTAAGCCTTTTACATTTAGAGATAACATTCAATTAGCCGATCACTCAGTGTTACTATCACGTACTGGTTATACAGGTGAAGATGGGTTTGAGATATACTGTGCCTGGGATGATGCTCCTGATATTTGGAACAAATTGCTGGAGTTTGGAAAGGATGAGGGCTTATTACCATGTGGTTTAGGTGCTCGCGATACCCTTCGTTTTGAATCTGCTCTTCCTTTATACGGGCAAGAATTATCAAGAGATATTACGCCAATTGAAGCGGGGATGAGTTTTGCTGTAAAGATGAATAAAGATTCTGAATTTCTAGGTAAGGATGCTTTGAGAAAAGAAAATGTTAATAATAGAAAATTAGTTGGTATAGAGATGAAAGAACGTGGTATTCCTCGGCATGGATATAAGGTATTTGCAGATGAAAAGCAAATAGGGGTTGTTACAACAGGAACACAAGTCCCAACAACGAAAAGAAATGTGGGGTTGGCACTAGTCGATAAAGACTATTGTATGCTAAGGACAGAGGTAGAAGTACATATCCGCAATAAAAAAGTACTAGCAGAAGTAGTGGAGATACCTTTTTACCAGATTTGAGAAATGGACGGTTTTTGACCATTTCTCAAATCTGGTAAGAACAGACAATCATGATGGATATGAGTGGGATGAAAGGTGGTGTGATTGTCTGTTTTTGCTTCTTACAGGTGCAGGATTAGGAGAGGGGAGAGCTAGATGCATCGCTATTTGCCAATGACAGAGGAAGATAGGAAAGAGATGTTGGGAACAATTGGTGTTCAATCTGTGGATGAATTGTTTCAAGATATTCCAGAGTCTATTCGTTTTAAGGGGAAATTAAAGTTAAAAAGTTCTTTATCTGAATCGGAGTTGGTTCGTGAACTAACAGAGCTAGCTAGCAAGAATCTTTCATTACAGCATACATCTTCTTTTTTAGGAGCGGGTGTATATAAACATTACATTCCCATTGTAGTGGACCATGTTTTGAGTCGCTCAGAATTCTATACTGCTTATACACCTTATCAACCGGAAATTTCACAAGGGGAATTACAGGCAATTTTTGAATTTCAAACAATGATTTGTGAGTTGACAGGTATGGATGTAGCTAATTCTTCTATGTATGACGGTGGCACTGCTTTAGCTGAAGCGGTATTACTTGCCAGTAAGCAAACGAAAAAGAGAAAAATTCTTTTATCAAAAGCTATACACCCGGAATATAGAGAAGTAACCAAAACCTATGCGAAGGCCCAAAACTTGCAGATTATCGAAATTGATATGACAAATGGTGTCACCAATCTACAACAACTAGAAAGTGAAATAG
>DAIDKD010000169.1 GCA_027451065.1 Bacillaceae bacterium
AACATTTCAACGGATTTCCCCTGTAAATTTGAACTTTCTTGTGACTGTTCTGCACTTGTACGGCGCAATAAATGGTGGGCTTCCTCCAAAACAGTGACATGGCGAAGCTTGGTATTGCTCCCTGTAGCATTCGCCATACGATGCTCTTGTAATTTTAGGACAAGCATCCCCATAAGAAGGGCCTTTGTTTCTGATGAACCTACACGACTCAAATCTACAATTGTATTTTGCTCAAACAAGCGCTCGCTCGGAATATCTCTGCTACAAAATATTTGTCCGAAAATCCCTGTTGTAAGAGACTTTACACGAGTCATCAAAGCTCCTTTGTAATCGCTACTTGTATCATGAGAATAGCTGGCATTTTCAATGACAGTCGGTAATACATTCAATAAATGTGCAAAAGTAGGGAATTTACATGTCGCACTATGAGAACGTCGCAAATCCCAACCCACACTGCGATAAGCTGTTTCCACCGCATCTTTCAGTATGGCAGGCATAGCTGCATACATCGGCCAACATGCATTAAATACTTCAATTAAGCGATCAATATGTTCTAAAACATGTATTTCAGACGGAAAGGCAAATGGATTCAAACGTAAAAGTGGTGCCTTATATGGATTCGTACCCCATACAGCTACATCTGAACGTCCACCAAACACGTCTTTGTATTCACCTTTGGTCGGCTCAACTATCATAAATTTCACATCTTTATTATCTAATTCATTCACCATATGATAAATCGTATTGGATTTGCCACTTCCTGTCGAACCTGTCACAAAGGTATGAGCTGTTAGACTTTCCATATTTAACGGCACCCGACTACCTGTGGATTCCTCGCATCCCATATAATATAAGTTCCCCAGTTTCAAGTTCCTATCTTTGTCTACCATCGGCACATTGCGTCCGAAAGGAATCATCTCCAGTACTGCCAACCCATGAACAGATTTTTTCGGCATTGCAAATTGGATTGCCAACTCTTTTCCGCTAATCAATGAGGCTGGACTTACAATCAACTCTTTCTGTTGCTTTTCTAAATAGAATTCTGGATGTGAAAAAGCTTGTAAATACTGCATAATCAACTCTGTTAGGCTATTGCTTCTGCTCTGACTTAGACTACGCTTAGGTGACCATACATTGACATGAGAAGACTGCACAAAGGAATCATCTCCCCGCATAAGTGCGTTGTAATGCCCCGCTACAGATAAAGCATCTTCTCGATTTTCGGTTAATACATAAGTTGCACATTGAAAGGCACCGAAATTTTCTGCAGCGTCCAAGCGTTCTAAATATAATTCTATTTTATCAATAAGCCCCTTTACAGAACGATTCTCCATACTAATCTGTAGGCTTTTTCCATACTCTGTACCGCCACCTTCTGAGCTTGTCCTTCCGATATTTTCAGAACGATTGTGTGTGAATGACTCTGCGAAAGATTCCCCACTTGTTGAACCAGATGTATTGCTTTCAGTTTTATTATAAGAAGAACCCCATGTACCACCAATTCCGAAAAGGGTAGCACTGAGTCCATAGTTATTTCCAGATGATAAACCTACTGTATAAGACCAATTTGTACTATTAAATTGAGAGCAGGTTATACCTTCACTAATTCCTTTTGTAACACTCTCGTTTTGTGCATCCGACCAGTTGGATGACTCAGACTCATTCATTGTCATAGAGTATTGATGAAAATGAGAAAGTTGAGTATACATCATCTCATACCCTTGTTTCGCCATGCGTATTTGCCTACTATTCACCGAATCTGCAATCATGATGATAGTATATGTCTTCCCTTTCATAGAATTGGTCAAATTTTCAAGCCCTTGTACATAAGACTTCGCATTCCGTTCATCTTTGTTTCGCAAGGACACAATACCAGATACTGCGGCAATGGTATGCTCCTGTTTCTCGCTAAATAAGCCTTCGCAAAATACTTCTGTTTCGCTCTTGTCAAGTTCGTGAAGTGTTGAACCACTAAAATTCCCTTCAATCGCGCCAGAAAATGCGTCTGCACTGGCTTGTCTAAGCGTTCTGTCCTTTTCATTATCTTGTCGGGCACGCTTAGCAACAACACCAATATAATAATTGATTTTTATCCCATCACTTTCTACAATTGTCGCTAGTGAACAATCTAAAGGCGCAATTGTATTCGCAATAGTTACTAGCTTATCCAAAAAATTTTCTTCTTTATTGATTACCAAACGTTCTAACCGAAAGAATTTTCCACATTCCGTTACATCAATATCAGCAATTTCGCTACCTGGTTTCACTACATCTAAGCTATCCAGTCGTTCCAAGTAACTTTTATCTATGATCGTCTGTGCATGATTCAAAGCACGCTCTAACTCAACTTCAGATTGTTTTTGGCTATTTGATACGTTTAGTGACTTCTTCACCCTCGCACCTCCTCCACAGCTCTATCCAGTTGATTAACATAAGCTGACAGTCGTGCGATGTTCGCATCTTTTTCATCTAAATCTTTTAGTATTTTCTCAAATTCAGCGTGAACGTCGCTCAAAAAGGCCTCTTGTAAGCCATCACCGATGTTAGAAAGAGACTGCTTAAATTGGTTTGTCGCTTGTTCAAATTCATTCATCAAGGCAGAAATAGCAGTATCAATAGCATTGGAAAGGGCGTTGCGCAATGCAGACTGATTGTTTGATGACCTTACTTCCCCTTCAAATGTGGAAGCGATGGTATCTACTGTTTTCCCTATATCTACTTTGATAACAGGAAATTCAAGTTTGTTAATCTGTTCTTCTACCATTAAGCGAAACAAAGAAGCATCATATCGCTCATCACCCATATCAAAGTTAGAGGCAACTACCTCTAGCAAACGACGCTTCATTTGTTGATGATTCACTGCATCTAAAAAGGACTTTTCAATTTGACTCTCACTTGCACTTATAAAATTTCGGATATTATCTATCGCATCGGAAGTAACAATGTACGAGTAACTTTCATCATAAGTATAGTACTCTGTATGTTTACTTCCCCAAGTCCAAGGTTTATACCACGTACTATCACTAACTGTGTATGATTCTCTCTTTGTTTCTGTTCCAGTACGTTCTTCAAGTTTTCGATTTTCCTCAGCAGCCTTACGTAACTCTTGAATCCCCTTCGATTTCTCTTTTTCAATCTTTACTAACCATTCACCTATTACCGTTCTCACATCGGCACGAATAGCGTTCATTTGCTTTTGGATTTCATCTTTCATTTCAATTATTTTTTGCCTATCATTCCCAGATAGAAGGGTAAGTCTTCTCTTTGCCTTTTCTTTAAAATTAAAAAGTAATTCAATTAATTCCTCCTGCGCCATTGGAATAAAACCGGAACTTTTCTCTTCCAAAATTGTTTCCTTTTCCTCTATTACTTCTTGCTGTATTCCTTTTACAGCCTCGAAATTCCCGATTTTCAGAAACTCCTTATCCAAATTCGTGGAAAATTCTGATAAGGCATGATATACATTATTTTCTTCTGCATCATATTCATTTTTATCACGTCCGACCATGTTCTGCACCATACCAGATACAAATACAGGTTTACGACAATTTTCTAACACCTTTATTAGCGACTCATCTGCTTCCCTTTGACGAAGTTGCTTTTCAAATTCCTTGATTTTCATCTGTGTTCTTGTAGTAAGTTTGTCTCGTACTAAGGTAATAGCTTCTGGGATATTATCTGCTGTATTTGGGTCTTTTCCAAAAGGATCGTCTGGATCAGTGTGACGTAGAACATCCCTTAGACCACTGTCAAATTTGCTCCCCACCAATATTAATCTTTTTACTCCCTTTTGTGGCAATTGAGTGGAAAGTAACGTCCAATCACTTTTGTCCAAAAATGCACTACAAGGAGAAAGGAAGAATACCACATCACATACTTCCATAAATTCTTTCGTGCGCAAAGTACGCGATACAATAGGGTCATTTAGTCCCGGCGTATCTACGATGGACAACTGACGAAAAAGAGGATTATTTACATACAGGACAACCGCCTTTACGAGTGCAGTATATTTTCCGTTTTCTCCAACATATTCGTTGATACGATTCATCAGTTCCTCATAGTCAGAAAATGTAACTCGCTCTTTCCCAATTTTCAATTTTGTCGCTATATCGACACCAGACCCTCTTGCCATCCTTACAAGCTCCCTAGCAGATTCATATACCTCACCTTCTCGATCTTGTTTGGCATTATCTACAATAACTTCCCAATCCTCTTCATTATAATACTCAATCTCCATTGCATTTTCTTCAGCATATTCAATCTTTGTGAGGGTAGCAGTTTTTGGAGTAGAAGCCTTAGGTAAGACAAACTTCCCCTCAAAAAGAAGAGTATTTAAAAAGGAAGATTTCCCTGACTTCACCTGCCCAACAATTCCAATATTCAAACGTCGTTCAGAATGAAAAAAATCATCTACTTTTTTAGAAAATCGCTCTAAAAGATTATGTAAGTCTTTAATATCTTGTTCTTCATTTCCTGATTGCAATTTCTCTATCATTTTTGATGTCTGCGATTTAAAGTTTTCAAATGTTTGTTCTTGTTCTTTTGTCAGTGTGAAAATATTCATTTTAACCACCTCGTTTAATTAGAGTTCATCCAAAATACAAGAATTAATTTTTCAGATTAATCTCATAAAAACTGTAATACCTTTGCTTTTACTAAATTAACAGTCCCTTTCCTTCCTATACAAAATAGTCTGATAACCATGCTTATTACTTATTCTAAAATAGAATCAAAAGGGCTACAAATATACACAACATATTCTTCTATTGAATCAGAGTTTTTCTTTTTAATGCCGAATACTACAATTCCAGAAATGGGTGCTTTGATAGTAGTAGGTTCCTTAACAGTCGTAGGTTCTTTTGCAGATGGGAGCTTATTTTCTTTCTGAGTAGCATCAGAAGCATTAGCAGCATCCGTAAATAACGATATTAATTTAATTATACTAAGAGCAAATTCATTGGGTTCTCTTTCCCTAACCAACTCCTGACCTTTCTTCACCCAACCACTTTTTACTATTCGAAAATGTTTGTCTTTGGAAAACCTTCCAACGTAGACTCTCTTTAACCATTCTGGAGGTATTAAATGAGACAAACCTGAAAAAGGCTTTTGACATACAATAGTATCAAACAATTCCTTATCCATCTGTACTATTGCTGCTGCTACCTGTGCAACAATTGCCACACTTCCTTCCTCACATTTCAGTATATCTGCCATTTCAACAATCATTGCAATGGTTTCTTTATCGACTTCTTCAGAAAGATGTGCGATGACAAGGCTATCCAAAAGTAAAGAATAACGAAATTCAATTAAAGTTTCTTCAACCTCCACAGGAAAATTTGCTGGAACGGTCAACCCTTCCAATACTAACCGCTCTACATCCCATTCACTGCCAATTCCCACGCCAATCCGTCGAGCCATGAGTAGTTTCGCATCATCTGCTCCGGCAACAATGCTCAAAAATCTCATATAGGTTTGACGTTCTCTAAGGTGTGCTTGCTTTAGTTTTTTATTAACTATAGGGAACACCTGGGCTTTTTCCTCAATTTTTATATATTCATCTTGAAGAAATGTTTCTGGATTTATGTACGCTTCCTTTATTTCTTCTAAATCATGGACAATTATTGACAACTGCTCTGCTAAAGTATGTAAATTATCTTGTAATTCATGGATTGTTTTCAAGTTAACACCTCCTACGGGCAAAGTTTTGCTGAATCAAGGATTACATTGTTTCCCTTTTCGGTGACATATGAAAATAGTACTTGTTCAGATTTGTCAGGAACTATTAAATTCTTCTCTTTGTGCCAACATTCGTCGAACATACTGTTGATGCACCTCGATACACCACCATTCGAAACGATAGAGGATTTCAGCCTAAAGTCAGAATTTCTAACTCCACAGTTATTAAAGTCACATGAATCAATTACTATTTCTGTACACATTCCATTTTCACAATGAATCAACACATAAGTTTTTTCCCACTTATAATTTTTTAACATAGCACAACAATTTGTAAACTTGCATCTTAAAAAGATTGCCTCTGTCACATCACCAAAATTAACCACTTCTGTATTGAAATCAGAAAACTCACAATCTTCAAATGTGATTTTTTTATAATTCCTAAAATCAAGCGGTTTTGAACAAGTAAATTTACAATAACGAAAAACAATACTTTCTCCACGATGAAATATTTTATCGAAACCTTTTTCATTTTCTTTATCGAGCTTTACATCTGATACAACATAGTTTTCATTCTCTTGTCCATCTGCAATGGCAAAGAATTCTTCCAGCGTCGTTTTATTTAAAAATCTAACTGATTCATCACCTATCAAGCGTGCATATGGCTCAAATGATTTCTTATCAATATCATATAGATGTGGATCGATGGCTTCTTTGAAAACTTCCGAATCCAACAATAAAATTGATTTTGCTACATTAGCAATACAAGTCAATATAGATTCAGATACATCCAATACATCAAACAACTCTGCCATAAACACCGCTTGCTCCTCAGAGCATTCTTTTAAATTACATAGCAACAAGGAATCTAATATAAAGGCATAAGCCAAATTTGTATTTTCTTTTAGAGTTTTCGATAGCTCATCCAAAATCTCTTCTACATCTTCAAGTGCCATACGCATATAATCTTCCGCACTGTATTCCGCCTCTGCCCCAGCGATTATACGCTCCAATAGTAGTTTTTGTGCTTCATCCACCTGGTTTTGATAGAGAAGGATAGCACAAATCATTTGTATGTATTTATTACGAATAAAATCATTTTGATCAGCGAGTGGATGTCCTTCAATCGAATGACGTTTCCCACGCTCCAACTTTAGTTTTTTCAAAAGGTTTTCCATCTTTTCATCTATACTATTCATGGTCTATTTCCCCCCTCATATTCCACATGTTCAGTTACTGTATATGTGTGTGTTGCAGGTAGGTATCTGCTCGATTCACTTCATCGTTTATACGTTTCCGCTT
>DAIDKD010000170.1 GCA_027451065.1 Bacillaceae bacterium
CTCCATCTGCGATATACATAATTTTTTCATATTGACCACTTTCAGTAGCTTCCTTTGCTTTCTTTCGTAAATCTTCCATATCTTGATGTTTTATTCGAATAACTTTTGCCCCTGATAACCTACATCCATCAATAATGGAAGCGTGATTCAATTCATCTGAAAGAATCGCATCCTTTTTCCCCATGATTGCTGGAATTGCTCCCATATTACAATTAAACCCAGATTGGAATGCAATAGCAGCTTCCGTATGTTTAAATTTTGCAATTGCTTTTTCAAGCTCATCATGAATATCCATCGTTCCATTGATTGTCCGAACTGCCCCAGCGCCTACACCATATTTTTGTGTAGCTTCAATACAAGCTTTTTTCATTCTTGGATCTGTAGCAAGTCCTAAATAATTGTTCGAAGACATATTTATTAGTTCTCTTCCGTTAATTTTAATGCTTGGACCATTTGCACCTTCCAATGAATCAATGACATTGTATAATCCATTCTCTTCCAACTCTACTAACCATTGGGTTAAAAAGATATCCAATGCACCTGTAGACATAACAACAACTCCTTTTTATTCATATTCATCTAACTCGATTTCTGGATTATGCTAATGGTGGGTGGCGGTAAAGAGTTCTCCATTCCACTTTTGAACACGACAACAGCCCCTTTTAATAAGTTTATGTGTAAAACCACGATACACTTAGGTTCGTGGATACAAACATGTATTATCCTTGATTTTGTATATATCGGTAAAGCGGTTACAAACAATTCATTCCAAAGTTGAACCCCCTATCCCTTTCAGAATACCTATTTAAATTAATTAACTTATTATTTTAATAAGCACCTGACTTTAGAGAATTTGCTTATTCATATTAGTTAATATGAATATACTTTCTTCACACAATAAAGAAAGCGTTTTAATAATTATTATCCTACTATATGCTTTCAAAGTTGTCAATACATATTTTTAGTAAAATATTATTTTAATGTACTACAAAACTTTCTCTGTGTACTTCAAATCCCGTTCAACACCTTCATATTTATATTATATTATATTATCATTTAAATGAGGGTGTATAAAAAAACAAAAAAATGGCAGCTCATGCCACCATTTTTCGTCGTTTTCCCATGTTGATGAAGAATTTTCCCTAGGGTTCTACCCAAGGTACCCTAGTCACCTAGTGGTTTCCTCAGTATGTTTATCACACCTTCCTTAAATGTAAAAGCAGAAACTTTTGCAATAGAAATATAACATTTTTAAAATATCCCCTCTTTACTTACCTCACGACCAACCACAGCCAACATTATATAAAAATAAGTAGTAAAAACCTTGTCTTCCCAAATATTATAAAGTAACCCACACACAAAAACAGCAATGAGCAAAGAGAATACCGGCAGAACCATGGAGGCTTCCTTGCGCTTGCCCCACAAAAAGAAAAGCATACCTAAAAGAAATACAGCAAATAATATTACCCCAACGGCACCAGTCTGGGCAATGATTTGAATATACTGGTTATCTGTGTAAATTGATGATTCAATCCCATACCTTTCATAAATCGGGGATAAATGACTTTTGGCAGCTGAATCGCCATAGGTAGCAAACCCAGTTCCAATCACTTGATGATCCTTGAAAATTTCCAACCCCTTCCTTACGATAAAGAGGCGTCCTGTCGTTCTGCTTAACTCAATCGTTGACATATCGAAAGTTTCCTTTAAACGTCTCACTTCATGAGAATCCTCAACATTACTTTCTAACAGAGGCACTGTCCGCTCAAAAAATAGGTTGTGCGCTCTCGAATAATTCGCTGATGCAGTTACAGGTATATGAATGAAAATTACTGCTACAATGACTCCGCTCACAATTTTTCCTGCTAGTTTCCAGTCTCGCGTGAATAAAAAGTAAACAAGAGAACCAATCACAAACCCAATCCACGTTCCTCTTGAATATGTTAAAGTAATCACTCCCATCATGAAAATGACTCCTATATTTAATATCCAATGGAAATTCTTGTGAACAAAGGTCTTTAAATATATCGTCAGCATGACAGCTATTGATAAATACATTGCTAATACATTAGGGTTATTGGTTAGCCCATAAATTCGCACACGATTGTTTGGGGAAAGTGACCGGAGCACCCAAGCATCAGGTAATAGCAAAGTTCGCAACGAAATTTTTTCAATCACTCCATGCAATGACAATAAAAGAGCTATAAAGAAAGTGGTCCACAGAAACTTCAGTACATCTTTCTTCTTGACATTCAAACGCCTTACTATGTAGAACAGCAAATATGTAATAAAAAATGCTCGTAACTGAAATAAAATTGCTCCAAGGGAAACTCCTGTCAGAATTGCTGATACAGTTCCCACCCCAGCAAAAAGGAAAAAACTCCATTCAAAAATATGAAATTGAAATAAACTTCTCCATTCCCTTTTTCTCATTTGTTTCCATAGGATATGGGCAAAAGCAGCAAGGATAATGCAATCTCCTATCATTTTCAGAGAAGGGCTCACTTCAATGAGAAAAGGTCTGAGTGGGAAATATATGAGCAGAATAAGCAGCCCCTTTTTTGGTGCGAAAAATGTATATAATGATAAAACAGTAACTGCAACCAAGCCCATTATTGAAGAAGGAATGAGTACTACCAAAATAAAAATAGGTGCGCTGATAAACACAAACTGAAAATCTCTCCATGTAATATTCATGAAAATAAACCCCTTTTAAAAAATCAACAATCAACATGGATATTATGGATAATCTTGGGAATATTTATTCATAAAGGCTAAGTTATGAGAAATGGTCAAAAACCGACCAATTCTCATAACTTACAAGAACAGACAATCATGATGAATGTGGGTAAGATGAAGGAGAGGTGGATTGTCTGTTCTTGCTTTTTCTCTTAGGTTAACTACAAAGAGCTAGACAAGAAAAGCGCCAGCGGCTTGGTCAGCTTGTGAAGGAGGTTCCCCCTTGAACATTGTTATTTCAGGATTCTACGGATTAGGAAACACCGGCGACGAAGCTATTCTAGCAGCCATTGTTGAAAATTTACGAGAGCAGCTTGCCCACACAGAGCTAACGGTGTTTTCTTTGGCACCGGATCAAACTGCTCACACCTACCAAGTGAAAGCTATCTATCGAGGTTGGCGGCATGATTTCAAAGAAAAGGTAATCGCATTGAAAAAAGCCGATCTTCTTATTAGTGGTGGCGGCGGCCTTCTTCAAGATACATATCCAACACGCTTTCTTTTCGGCCCACTTCCATACTATTTAATGATTGTTTTCCTAGCAAAGCTATGTAGAACGAAAGTCATGTTTTTCTCGCAAGGAATCGGTCCTGTTACTTCTACATGGGGGAAAATATTAATGAAAATATTCGCCAATATGGCTGATTTCATCACTGTTCGTGATCAATTTTCAAAGGATTACCTACAGCAACTGGGCATCAATCATCCAGAAACAGTAGTAACAGCTGACATTGTTTTTGCATCAACACTAAAAAAAGATGACGCATGCCTCGCTAGTTTGAATCTAACAAATAAAGAGCGTCTAGTAGCAGTATCTGTTCGCCCGTGGTTTGAGCAAGTAAAACAATTTGAAAAAATTGCCCAGATTCTTGACAGGTTCATTGAAGAGCGACATTTGACACCAGTGTTTATTCCAATGGAAGGACACCATGACTACAATGCCAGCAAAAGTGTCCTCGCACACATGAGGTATGCTGATAAGTGCCAAATCCTCAGAACTGACTTTACACCTAATCAATACTTAAACTTTATCGGCGCTTGCCAGTTAACAATCGGAATGCGGCTTCATGCCTTGATTTTTTCTACGATTATGGGCGTTCCCCATATTGGAATTAGCTACGATAAAAAAGTGGAAAGCTTGTTAAAACGGAGTGGGATGTGGAAATACTCTACTACATTAACAGACATGAACGTGGAAGAATGCATAAAAAATACTTACTTTCTTTTGAATCACCGTCCTGAATATCACCAACTTGTGAAAAAGAATGCCGAAGCGATGAAGCAAGAAGCACTAACAAATGTCACGCTTCTCAAAAAGCACTTTACACCTGTTACCTAATAGGAGGTTACATAACTTGAAAATTTTAATCGCAACAATTTATGACTATCCCCATGCCGGCGGTTTATCTAGCCATGTAACAACATTAAAAGCAGGGCTAGAGGCAAGGGAACACACTGTTGATGTGCTATCCTTTTCTAACATATCACCTATTTTACGGAAGCTCCTCGTTCAAGGACCTAGCTTTCTCATGAACAAACTAAACAAAGGTCATGGGATTTTGTGGAGTCATTCTATCCGCAAATTTCTTTTACAGACTTTCATCGAAAAAAATCAACATTATGACCTAATCCATGCCCAAGACCCGATTACCACCCTTGCCGCTGTGGCAACCGGCATACCAACAGTGTCGACTGTCCATGGCTATATGGCTTTTGAACTAGTTAGTAAAGGTTCTATTAATGCCAACAGCAAAGAAGCAAAAAAACTACAAAAGCTTGAGATAGAGGCCTATCAAAAAACGAGAAGAATCATCACCGTTGACCAGCGCCTTCATCAATATGTGCAAGAAGTTTCCGAAATAACCGGAACACCCATCAGAAATTTTATTGATGTCTATGACTTCCAACCTAACAAATCAAGAAAAAATCAACTTCGAAGCCAACTAGGTATCAGCGCGGACGAACATGTTCTGTTCGTGCCCCGTCGCTTAACAAGAAAAAACGGGGTGATTTATCCCGCTCTTGCATTACCGACAGTTCTGAAAAGGTACCCAAATACGAGATTAATTTATGCCGGCAGTGGTGAAGCAATAACAGATATCAAAAAAATCATCTCAGAACATCGTCTAGAAAAAAACGTGGAACTACTTGGAGCCATTTCCCATGAAAGAATAAAAGATTATTATGCATCATCTGACGTGGTTCTTGTCCCTAGCGTCCACTCATCTGGTGTCGAAGAAGCTACTTCCATCTCCGCCTTAGAAGCAATGGGTTCCGGCTCTCCTCTCATTGCCTGTGCTGTTGGCGGGTTAAAGGAAATTGTTGACCCAAACAAAGATGGTTTACTTGTGGAGGAGAAAAATATCGAAGCACTCGCCAAGGCGATCATTTATTTACTGGACAATCCTAAAATTGGTGCAGAGATGGCCCGACTTGCTCGAAAAAAAATTGAAACAGAATACTCTCATATTACTGCCGCTGCGAAATATGAAGAAATTTACTTACAAGCGTTGCAAGAAAAATAACAGAAAAGTGAATGACATACTATGTACAAATTAAAAACGACGGCTATGTGGATTACTTTATTAGCACTCATTGTCAAGATTGCTGGTTTTTTACGAGAGAGTATCATCGCCAAACAATTTGGAGCCAATCATCAAACAGATGGCTACTTACTAGCTTTTTCTTTTATTACTTTGATCATCGCCATGATTTCAGGTGGCTTTAACAATGTCTTTCTCCCTCAATATATCAAAAGCAAAAAAGAAGCGCCTTTAGCAGCTGAAAAAAATGCGAACGGGATATTAAACGGAACCGTAGTTATTTTTTTGTTGCTGACAATTCCGGGTTTTCTTTGTGTTCCTTATTTGCTACCGGTTATTTTTGGCACAATGACAGCCCAAACAGAGAAAGTTGCGGTAGAGATTACCCAATTCTTTTTCCTTTTTATGAGTGGGATTGCTCTCAACGGGATATTAGAGTCTTACCTACAAGGAAGAAGAATATTTGTCCCCTCGCAAATTTCCAAACTTCTGGCTACATTGATGGGAGCAATATTTTCCTTGCTTGTTTCCGAACAATTTGGTATGAGTAGCTTAGCCTATGGCTTTGTTTTCGGTACAACCTTAGGTATCATCATTCAATTTTTCTATTTATGGAAAAGCGGATTCCACTGGAAAGCAACCATCAAGATGGACAAGTCATTCCTCATCCCTTTTCTCACCCTACTCATTCCTGCACTATTAAATTCAGTCGTTGGTCAAATCAACATGTTTGTCAATAAAATATTCGCTGCCGGAACCATTGCAGGAGCAATTACTTACCTAAACAATGCCTCTTTATTAGTCAGTATTCCTCAATCTATCTACGGCACGACTATCGCCACAATCATTTTCACCTTACTTTCTGAGCAAGCTGAAGACCCAAAAAAATTCCAACAAACAGTCTTCACTGGATTGCAAATTTCTTTTCTCACTCTTATGCCTGTTGCAATTGGATTATTTTTGATAGGAGAGGCGGCTATTTCTTTTGTCTTCGAACGAGGTCAATTTACCGCTGAAGATACCACGAAGACATATATTGCTCTGTTATGGTATTTGCCGTTAATTGTAACACAGGGTTTGCAGTACATTATTTCCAAATCCATGTACGCCAAAGGGAAAACAGGAGTCATTTTCCGAATCAGCGTGACAACCATTGCATTGAACTTCCTTTTCAATTGGATGTTTGTCAAAAGATTTAGCTATCCAGGTCTCGCTTTAACAAGCTCACTAGTTTCTATTTACTATTTGGCTGTCACTACTTTTATTGTGTATAAAGATTTCGAGAAGGGGGAAAGTATAAAACTAGCTAGGATGTTTATTCGGGGGATGTTACCCGCTTTTACGATGATGTTGTCTGTTTATTTGATGAAGGAATTTTCGCCTGTTTCTGAGTGGTCTTCTCTTGCACAGCTAGGGATTTTGGTTCCGTTGGGAGTCATTTTTTATGGTGTGGGGGTTTTCGTTTTTTATCGGGAGGGAGTTGAGATGTTGGTGGGTATTTTTCGAAGAGATAAGAGTGTATACCGTTAAGAGATTTAATTATTATTTGTTGTGAATCTATCCTTGCTGCATACCCATTATATCCATGACTTCATAAGATTAACTCTTTCGACATGGTGACAGCCACATCCATAGCGATGCTTTTGCACTGCTATGAAT
>DAIDKD010000171.1 GCA_027451065.1 Bacillaceae bacterium
AGGCGCCCCGCCCATGAATTGCATGGTACATATCGTCATTCATCACATCATAAACAATTCCAAATAACGGTCTTCCATCTCGATAAACACCTAAAGAAATTGCGAAATGCCGCTGTTGGTGAACAAAATTCATCGTACCATCAATGGGATCAATAATCCACACTGTTCCGTTAGATGCTTCTGGATAATCACCAAAACCTTCTTCTCCCAACACATAATGTTCAGGATACCTCTCTTTGATTTGACGGATAAAATATTGTTCCACTTCTCTATCGATATTGGTCACCAAATCAGATGCACTTGATTTGGTATCTATCGTTAATGATGTTCTTGAGATTGATTGAATATACTCACTGATTTCAAAAATCCACTGCTTTGCTTGTTGCTCCATTAACTGTATTTCGTTCATAAGTATGCTCCAATTCTTTATCTTTTCATTTAGGGGTGGGGGACTAGATTACGCACAGGAAAAGACGAACCTTTTATTAGGTTCGCTCAACCTTCATTAGTTTATACAATTATACTTCTAATCTTAACATTTCTGTTCTCAACTCTTCAAGGCGTTCTTTGGATGAATTCATCATGTCGACATCACTCATTTCCATCGCTTCAAATAGGACAGCTAATTCATAATCTATTTCTAGACGAAGTACAGGAATTCTTACTTCTGCATCTTTTCTTTTCAGTGCATTAATTACCTGCTTCATTACAATCTCCCCCATCCCTTTTCATTAATCTAATTTTTCTGATTTTTTATAATATACTATATTACGACGATATTGTCTAATATTCTGCATATTAGATTTTTTATAGTGTCTGTGTGAAATATTCATTTCACACAGACACTATAAAAAATCTACAGGGATAAAGTGAAATTTTTCTTAGCGAATGTTTTCCTCATGTTACATTTTCAATGTTGCGCCAACTGCTAGCTCTCTTACTTTTGTCACAACTCTATAGGAAGAATACCCACTTACTTCCTCAAATTCTCTACACAGTGTTTTTTCTTCTGCTTTGCTAGGAACAATTTCTTTAAATCGACGATAGGCATCCATCAGTTTTTCCCGCTTTATCCCCTGTTCATAAGCTTCCTCAATACACTGAAAAAAATGTACAGCATCAACAATTTCTTCCGTAGACCAATCCATCGCCATTGGATACTGATAATCCTTCACCACAATCGACTCCATTCATCATCATTTTGCTATTTCATTGTAACAGAAACAATAAATCCCCCGCAATACCCTCAAAACTGTTCTGAAATCACCAAGAGAGTAAGGAGATTGATAAAAAACGACCAATCCTCTTACTCTCTGATAAAATTCCCTACCTATGTTTGACCGAAAGTTCCAACCAAGTAATGCTTTGATATTACAGAATTCATCATAGTTGCGACAGGATGTGTGAATTGGGCGGTTTTTGTCCATTTCGCACATCCTGCACTTTATCCCGCATTAACGGGCAGTAAGAAAATCACTGCCCGTAAAAACCCGATTGGTTCAACTAATTATCAGCGGGAAAACCACCCGCTGATAAAAGTTTCACTTTATTTCAATATGTGGATTGGGTGTCCTGCTGCAACTTCTGCTGCTTCCATTGAAATTTCTCCTAATGTTGGGTGAGCGTGAATTGTTTCGGCAATGTCTTCAGCTGTCATTCCCGCTTCAATTGCTAAGCCAGGTTCAGAAATAATATCTGATGCGTTGGCACCTACAACTTGTGCACCAATCAATAAGCCGTCTTCTTTCAATGTAACAAGCTGTACAAAACCTTCAGTGGCATTTAATGATAAAGCACGACCGTTTGCTCCAAATGGGAATTTAGAAACTACTACTTCCAAATTCTCTTCATCAGCTTGCTTTTTCGTATATCCTACTGTTGCCAATTCAGGATCTGTGAAACATACTGCTGGAATGGCTAAATAATCAATTTCAGAAGGCTCTCCACTAATTGCATCAGCTGCAATTTTCGCTTCATATGAAGCTTTATGAGCTAATGGTGGTCCATCGATAATATCACCAATTGCGTAGAAGTTTTCAATATTCGTACGACACTGTTTATCGACCTTCACTAAACCACGCTCTGTTAGTTCAATACCTACTGCCTCTAAACCAATTTCCTTCGTATTCGGGAAACGACCTACTGTTACTAATACGTAATCAGCGTCAACTGACTTCAGTTCTCCCTTGGTTTCAAAGTGTACTGTCACTCCATCTTCTGTTTCAGTCACTTCTTTTCCGAAAGCTTCTGTATAAATTTCAACATTTCCTTTTTTCTTCAAACCACGTTTTACAATACTTGACATAGATGATTCAAAACCGGCTAATATTTCTTTGCCTGCCTCTAAAATCGTGACCTCTGTACCAAAATTTGCATAAGCAGTTCCTAATTCCATTCCAATATAACCGCCACCGATAACAACTATTTTTTTAGGAATTTCTGGTAAGCTAAGAGCACCAGTTGAATTAATTACTCGCTTCGACCATTTGAAACCAGGTATTTCGATAGGTGTTGATCCTGTTGCAAGGATGACATTTTTAAACGTATATGTCTGAGCTGAATCTTCAGTCATTACTCGCATCGTGTGAGCATCATTAAAATACGCTTCTCCTTTGATAATCTCAACTTTATTACCTTTTAACAAGCCTTCAACTCCGCCAGTTAACTTTTTCACAACTGAATCTTTCCAAGCTTGCACTTTAGAAAAATCAACTGTTACATTTTCTGCTGAAATTCCTATTTCGCTAGAGTGTAGTGCTGTTTCATAACGGTGTCCCGCTGCTATTAAAGCTTTTGAAGGGATACACCCAACATTTAAACATACACCACCAAGATTTTCCTTCTCAACAATTGCTACTTTTTGTCCTAGTTGAGCGGCACGAATGGCTGCTACATATCCGCCTGGTCCTGCACCAACTACAACTGTATCTAATTCAATCGCAAAATCTCCCACTACCATGTTCTTACGCCTCCATTACTAGTAATTGTGGATCATTTAATAAACGTTTTATGTGATTCATTGCATTTTGAGCAGTCACACCATCGATAACACGGTGATCAAAGCTTAATGACAATGCCAGCATAGGTGCTGCTACAATTTCGCCATTTTTCACAATTGCTTTTTCTGAAATACGGCCGATTCCTAAGATTGCCACTTCTGGATGATTGATGACTGGTGTGAACCACTGTCCACCAGCAGAACCAATGTTAGAGATTGTCGCACTTCCGCCTCTCATTTCATCTGGAGCCAATTTGCCATCACGAGACTTTTCAGCCAACTCATTTATTTCCTTAGAAATAGATAAAATTGATTTACGCTCTGTGTCTTTCACAACTGGCACTAATAAACCTTTATCTGTATCAGTTGCAATACCAATATTATAGTAATGCTTATGGATAATTTCTTCTTTGGCATCATCCACAGATGTATTCAACATTGGATATTCACGAATAGCTGACGTAAATGCTTTGACAACATATGGTAAGTAAGTTAGTTTAATTCCTTTATTTGCAGCATACTCTTTAAATTGTTTACGATGAGCAACTAAATCTGTCACTTCCACCTCATCCATCAATGTTACATGTGGAGCAGTATGCTTAGAGTTTACCATTGCTTTAGAAATAGCACGGCGGATTCCACTCATTTTCTCACGAGTTTCTAAAACAGTGCTCTGTACAGTCGCTTGTTCTGTTGCGGTTGGTATTGATGAAGTAGATACTTCTTCTACTACTTTTTCTGCTACCTCTACTGATTCTGCACCTGAACCGTTTAAGTACGTATCAATATCTTGTTTCAGGACGCGACCGTTTTTCCCGCTACCTAATACTTTACGGATATCTACACCAACACGACGAGCATATTTTCGTACAGATGGCATCGCGATGACACGAATTTTATCAGATGGCTCTTCTGTCGCCACAGCTACAGCAGCTTCTTGCGGAGCTTCTTCAACCGATGCTTCTTCATGGTGTTCGTCACCTTTAAATTTCAAGTTTTCATATCCTGGTGCATCGAATCTCACTAATGTTTGTCCGACAACTGCTACTGTACCTTCTTCTACTAAAACTTCTTCAACTTTCCCTTTTACTGGAGATGGGATTTCTACAACGGCTTTATCGTTCTGAACTTCACAAAGAATATCATCTTCGTCTACTTCGACTCCAGGTTGAATAAACCACTTTACAATCTCACCTTCATGGATACCTTCACCGATATCTGGTAATTTAAATTCAAATGACACGATATTTTCCCCCTAGTTTTCTACAGCGTGCTAGGTGCTGACGCTGGACAATTTTTTTCAAAAAACACAGGGCGGCTCAATAACCGCCACTGTGAGACAAATACTTTTTTAGAATTCTGCTACTTTCTTAACAGCATCAACAATATCCTTCACATTCGGCAACCATACACTTTCAGCTTGTGGGAATGGGAATATTGTATCTGGTGCTGCCACACGTAATACTGGTGCTTCTAAAGAAAGAATTGCTCTTTCATTAATTTCTGCGACTACAGTTGCACCTACACCAGCTTGCTTTTGCGCTTCTTGCACGACAACAACACGACCTGTTTTTTCTACTGATGCGATAATTGTATCAATATCTAATGGGCTAATTGTTCTTAAATCAACAACTTCTACAGAAACACCTTCTTTTTCCATTTCATCTGCAGCTTTTAATGCTGATTGCACCATCGCACCGTAAGTGATAATCGAAACATCTTTTCCTTCTCTCTTAACATCAGCTTTCCCAAGAGGAATTGTGTACTCACCCTCTGGCACTTCTTCACGGAATGAACGATATAGTTTCATATGTTCCAAGAATAATACTGGATCATTGTCGCGAATTGCCGAAATAAGTAACCCTTTCGCATCATAAGGAGTTGATGGGATTACAACTTTCATTCCTGGTGATTGAGCAAACAATCCTTCCACGTTATCCGCATGCATTTCAGGAGTATGAACGCCACCACCGAAAGGAGCGCGAATCGTTACTGGAGAGTGGAATCTTCCATTTGTTCTGTATCTCATCCGAGCCATTTGTCCGATAACACTGTCCATCGCTTCAAAAATAAATGCAAAAAATTGAATTTCAGCAATTGGACGATAGCCTTCTAATCCTAACCCTACAGCTAAACCGCCAATACCAGATTCTGCAAGTGGAGTATCAAATACACGGTCTTCACCAAACTCTTTTTGAAGGTTTTCTGTCGCACGGAAAACACCGCCGTTATTTCCTACGTCTTCACCAAATATTAATACATTTTCATCATTTTTTAATTCAGTGCGCATTGCATCATTTATTGCTTGAATCATTGTCATTTGAGCCATTGCTTATTTCGACTCCTTTTCTTTAAAAATTTCATATTGCTCTTGTAAGTTTGCTGGTAGTGTTTCAAACATATTCGCCATTAAATCAGTTACTTTTTGTTTCGGTGCTTTGTCAGCAACTTGGATAGCCTCTTTGATTTCTTCTTTCGCTTGTTCAATGATTGCTTCTTCTTCCTCTTGACTCCAAATACCCTTTGTTTCTAGATATTTACGGAACCGTACCAACGGATCTTTCAATTCCCACTCATTTTCCATATCTTTTGTACGGTAGCGTGTTGGATCATCACCAGCCATCGTATGCGGACCGTAACGGAATGTCACTGTCTCGATTAATGTTGGTCCTTCACCATTGATAGCACGCTCACGAGCTGCACTTACTGCTGCGTAAACTGCTAATGGGTCCATTCCGTCTACTTGAATTCCTGGAATACCGGCAGCTACAGCTTTTTGGGCAATCGTTTTTGCTGCCGATTGCACGCTTACAGGTGTAGAAATTGCAAATTGATTATTTTGCACAATAAAGATTGCCGGCGCTTGATATGCACCTGCAAAGTTCATTCCTTCATAGAAGTCACCTTGTGAGGCTCCTCCATCACCAGTGTATGTGATAGCTACTGATTTTTTACCACGTTTTTTCAACCCTAAAGCAACACCGGCAGCTTGAATATATTGTGCTCCAATGATTATTTGTGGTGGTAAGGCACCTACATCCTCTGGCATTTGTCCACCTAAGAAATGTCCTCTTGACCATAAGAATAATTGAGATAACGGTACACCATGCCATAAAAGTTGTGGAGTATCACGATATGCAGGTAATATAAAGTCTTCTTTCTCTAATGCGAAATGACTTGCTATTTGAGACGCTTCCTGCCCTGCTGTAGGCGCAACAAAACCTAGACGTCCTTGTCTATTTAACGAAATAGAACGTTGGTCTAAGATTCTTGTATAAACCATGCGCTTCATTAATTCTTTTAGTTGCTCATCTGTTAATTCAGGCATCGCCTCTTCGTTCACCACTTCACCGCTTTCATTTAAAACCTGAAGCATTTGGAACTGTTCTTCCGCTTTCTGTAATTGCTCTACGCCATTCACTATTGACTTTGTCATAGTCATTACTTTCGCTCCTTTACGTACTTATCATTTATTTGTATTTACATTGCTATCATAGTAAACAAAAAACAAAATCTGTATTAGTCAATAACTAAAAACGACTAATACACCATCTTACAACTCCTAATCTACACCATGAAGCGAAAACCGTCAACCCTTATGCTCGTTCTTTTAAAAAATAAATTTAGTGTTTCTTTTCTGTATCAAAAAACAAGCTGTATCACCTAAAGGATTAAAACTGTTATATAAAACAGTCAATTTTTCTGTCCTACCCAATTATAGTATGATGATTGTGATAAGTCTAACAAATCGATTTATCCCGTATGAAAGAAAATATCTTTTAACGAAAATATCATTTAGTGTATAATAATGACATATAAAAGGAGTTGATTCATATGTTA
>DAIDKD010000172.1 GCA_027451065.1 Bacillaceae bacterium
TATGGAGGAGGTAGAGGGATTCGAACCCCCGCGGGCTGTTACACCCCTGTCGGTTTTCAAGACCGATCCCTTCAGCCGGACTTGGGTATACCTCCTCGATATATGGTGGAGCCTAGCGGGATCGAACCGCTGACCTCCTGCGTGCAAGGCAGGCGCTCTCCCAGCTGAGCTAAGGCCCCGTATACTTTCTCATGGTCGGGAAGACAGGATTTGAACCTGCGACCCCCTGGTCCCAAACCAGGTGCTCTACCAAGCTGAGCCACTTCCCGTTGTTTAAAATAATGGCGCGCCCGAGAGGAGTCGAACCCCTAACCTCTTGATCCGTAGTCAAACGCTCTATCCAATTGAGCTACGGGCGCAAATAAATGTATCTTTATCCGAAAGAAAATATCTAACGGAAACGACTTTCATATAGTAACATTCTCTAAAAAATATGTCAACAATTTATATAAAAAAAATTTAGTTTTTAAAGAATGGCTTGAAGTCCATTCTTTAAAAACTATGAAACCCCATCTTATTCCTACAATTTTCAGCAATAATGACACCGTGATGTGCTTCTCGTGTTTCTTTTTGTAGCTGTTTTCCAAAAAAGAAACAATCATGATTTCTCGCCTCCAAATTCTCCCTCCCTTTTGACATGACATTTTTTAGAAAATTTCGTATAATTTAATTAAATAAATAAAAAAGGGGGTTTTTACCTTGAAAAAGGGGATTGCAGAGTTTATCGGAACTTTTGTCTTGGTTTTATTTAGTACTGGTACAGCAGTGCTTGGAGGAGTTGATAACCTGGGAATTTCCATGGCATTCGGACTTTCTATTGTGGCAATGGCCTACAGTATTGGCACAATTTCAGGATGCCATGTGAATCCTGCTGTATCTATTGCTATGTTCATCAACAAAAGGATTTCAGTACCTGAACTAATCTATTACTTGGTAGGGCAAGTGTTAGGGGCAATTGCTGGAACCGCTGTATTATATCTATTTTTATCCATTTCAAATTTATCTGTAGAAAACTTAGGACAAAACAGCTTTGGTAATTTTGATTGGTCAGGGGCATTTTTAGTAGAAGTTATTTTAACGTTTGTATTTGTTCTCGTTATTCTCATTGTAACTGGTAAAAACGGTACTCCAAAATTAGCTGGATTAGTCATTGGGTTCACACTTGTTTTGATTCATTTATTAGGAATTCCACTAACTGGAACTTCTGTCAACCCAGCGAGAAGTTTAGCCCCAGCATTTTTTGTAGGTGGAGAAGCGCTTCGTCAACTGTGGGTATTTATACTAGCCCCAATTGTTGGTGCCGCTATAGCAGCTATTGTTAGTCGAAGTGTTTTAGATAGCGAGGAAAACTGACTTATACATTTCATTGTATCTATTGCTTCTTTTATCATGCACTTATCATGATTATTTTCTTGAAGTAATGTCAGTGGAAAAAGAGCAGATGCGAATTGACGTCTCTGCTCTTTTTTTGCAACTATTTATCATTTTTAGTATTTTCCTAAGCCAGATTCAGGTGTTTGAATAATGACAGGATTTTTCTTAGGGTTTAGCCATTTTAAAATAGTCTTTACATTTGCTTTGGAAGTTGCTGTGCAACCTAATGTATAGTTATAACTTCCTTTCACATGAAAGAAGATGGCACTACCTGCTCCAGCTTTCGGTTTAGAAGTATTGTAGTTGATGACAAACCCTAAATCATATTGAGAAATATTCATCTTTTCTGCGCTTTTCCAACGACGATTATTTTTGGATGCTTTTTGCCATGTATTATAGAGAGATGACCTTGAATCGTCTATCCACACATCATCACTAGTAATTTTACGATACGGCATTTTTGTACCCGGATTTGATACACGGCCAAAAGTGGTTCCTATTGTGTATTTCCCTGTGGGAGTTGATTGGGACCCTTCATACATCTTGTCAGTCATCCCTTTTTTTCCGATTACCCCTGTCATGGTATGCACCTGCTTCCATTTGCCATCTTTCTTCTCAAAAGTACGGATTGTTGCAGCTTGAGTGCTATAATTAGTGGCTGTTACTAAGATTAATTGCTGCGCCTTCCCAAGTGTCTTCATCTTATTGACAACATCCGTTATTGACTTTTGGGAAGAGGTACTCGTTGTTACCTTCACATATGATCCGCTCACGTATCCTGTCTTTCCATTATAATTAATCTTGTACCATCCGTTACTTTCTTTTTTTATGACAGAAAGAGCCTTCCCTTTCTTTATAGCTCCTATCACTTTATATTTCGTTCCCGGCCCGCTTCTTACATTTAGCGAACTGGCTGTCACTGTATACTTAGTCGTGCCTGCTGATTCAACTGCCGATGGTTTCAAAAATGAAACTAGTCCCAGTAATAGTACGAAAGAAGATAATAACAATGTCACCTGATTTCTCCAGCCCTTCATCGCGCTCCCTCCCCTATTTGAATACTTTTATTTTAGCATTTTTTATAGAACTTTTCATTTTAGGGGATGCCGAACCCACGACAAGTGCATGAGAGTTTCTAATCTCAATTTTACTAACCTATAATATATTTTTTAAAGAAGAAAAACCTAAGACTGCCAAATTCAGATAGTCTCAGGTTTTCGTTCAGTTATGGAAAAAACGGGAAAAATATCGGCAATAAAACCATACTTATGATGAGGGCAATACATATTAGTGGTAACCCTGCCTTCACGTAGTCCATAAATCTATATCGACCAGCTTGTAATACCATTGTATTTGCTGGCGTTCCGATTGGGGTCGCATAAGCACACGCACTTCCAATTACAATAGCCATTACCACTGCCCTAGGGTCAGCGCTCATGCCAGTAGCAATATGAAGCCCAATAGGAGCCAGTAATGCAGCAGTAGCAGTATTGGACATAAAGTTCGTTAATACACATGAAATCACAAACAGAACAAATATGACAACAACTGGCGCTGGGTTATCTCCCAACAGGCTAAGCACATGATCAGCGATAAGAGCACCCGCCCCTGTCTGCTCCATAGCGGTAGCTAAAGACAGCGTTCCACCAAAAAGAAATATTGTTTGCAAATCAATTGAATCGTATGCTTGTTTTTCGCTAATTACATTAGTCAACACTAAAAGAATTGCACCAGTAGCACCTGAAATATACAGTGGCAAACCTACTATATCCTCAAACACCATTGCAAGAAGCGTTCCAATTAAAATGAGCAATGATAAATTTTTCTTCCACTGAGGAATGTGGCTGTAATCTTTTGTTTCACTAACAGTAAAACTTTCGTTCTCATGCCGATTAGGAAGTAATTTGTGACCCAAAAATGCATAAAAGATAATTCCACAAACAAGTATCGGCAAGCCTAGTATTGCAAATTCAAAAAAACCGAAGCTTAAACCTACTTCTTCCAGTGCACTTTGTCCTATCATATTAACAGGAGTACCAACTAAAGATAGACTTCCCCCCATTGTTGATGCAAAAGCAAGGGGCATCAGTAATCTTGATGAGCAAAACCCCGATCTGCCAGCAATACCGACAACAACAGGAATAAGAATAGCAGCTGTTCCAGTATTAGAAAGCACAGCTGACATCAAGCCAGTAATGAGCATGATTACTACTGTTAACTCTCTTTCTGTTTTCGCAAATTTTGAGACGAGCCCACCAATGGTACCAGCCATACCTGTTTCAAATAATGCGCCACTAACAATAAACATAGCCACAAATAGAAGCACATTAGAATTGACAAAACTACTAAAAGCTGTTTGCGCATCTAGCACACCTGTTATTACTAATCCGACACAGACTATCATTGATGTAAGCGCTAAAGGTATCTTCTCTAGGGCGAACATAACAGCCGCAAACAGCAGAAATAATAATGTAATGGTAACCGGATTCATAGAACCCCTCCTTTGAAAATATAAAATTTTTATGATATCAAGGAACTTTTCCCAACGGAGAGTCCTTCACCCTCATTTGTGTAAAATAAATCTTATAAAATAATAATTTATCACGAAAATCTTTATTTGGTCAATTTCTATTTCTACATGTACATGACAAACGCATGAAATCGTTACTAAGACCAACTAAAAACTAATTCCATTCTAAATAGAAATACGAGAATATTATCACACAGACGGCATGAACTAGATTCATAAAAAAAGCGGGCAAAAAGGCTAGTTTCTCAACCTTTTTTGCCCACTCCGCTTCATTATTTCGTCTTCAATACTGAATTTAAGATACTCACGGCTAATCCACCCCAGATGGTTACCATGCCAATACACATAACAACGATTGCCGACGTGCTCATTTATATCACCTCATCCAATTCTTGTTTCAACACTTCACTTTGTTTCACTCTCTCTGCACTCCACTGTTTATATTGTGGTACAAATGATAACAATAAAATCGCGACAACTACTCCCCAACCGTAGATAGCGACGAAATTAGCTGGGTACCCTCCATAAGGTGTTCTTACATTTTCAATAAAGGCTTGTATCAACATAAAACCAAGCATGATTGGTGTAATAATGCCTAAACTTACTTTCCAAGTTAATCCTAATTTAATTTGTGAATAGAAGTTTGCATGTTCTTGATAAGAGTCTAATTTACGCAATACCCATGCAAGTACTACAACCTCCAGTAGACCTGCCGCTAAAATACCGAATGTGTTAATAAAATTATCCACTACATCTAAAAGATACATTCCGCCTCTTGTAGCGAATAATAGAGATACAACAAAGGAAATGCCACCAAAAATAGCAATCGCTTTGTTACGGCTCATATCAAACTTGTCTACCACCGCAGCAAGAACTACCTCCATTAATGAGATAAGTGACGTAAGTCCTGAAATGACAAGAGATAAGAAAAACAATACTCCGAAAAATTGCGAGAACGGCAATTGGTTAATAATTTGCGGGAATACAACGAACGCAAGACCAATTCCACCAGATGCTACTTCATCTACTCCTACTCCGGCATTATTCGCCATAAATCCTAAAGCCGAGAACACCCCAATACCAGCTAATAACTCAAAACCTGAATTTGAAAAAGCAGCGATAAAAGCATTATTAGTAGTATCAGATTTTTGAGGAAGATAACTGCTGTACGTAATCATAATTCCACAACCTATTGATAAACTAAAGAAAATTTGTCCATAAGCAGCTGCCCACACTTGTGGATTTGTTAAACTACTCCAATCTGGTCTAAATAATGCATCTAAACCTGCAGCGGCACCAGGAAGTGTTACTGCTCGAACAACAATAATACTAAACATAATGACTAATAAAGGAATGAAAATTCTGTTTATTGTTTCTATTCCTTTTTTGATACCTTTAAATAAAACTCCTAGAACAACTGCCCAGACTATTAGTAAAGGAACGACTACTTGTAATACCAAGCCTCCAAGCTCCCCAGGTGTTTCAGTTAATTGTAAATAATTGCTAAATAAAAATGTCTCTGTATCTTGACCCCATGAAAGATTCAGTGAAAATACTCCATAGGATAATGACCAAGCAATAATAACTGCGTAGAACGTGGAAATAACGAACGGAATAAATACTTGCCACCATCCTAGAAATTCCAATTTTGGATGGATACGGCTCCACGTAAGTGGTGCTGAACCTCTGTATCTTTGCCCAATAATAAATTCTAATGATAGCAATGAAATCCCTGTTGTAAGAAGGGCAAATAAATACGGTAAAAAGAATGCTCCACCACCATTATCATACGCTGTATATGGAAATCTCCAAATATTCCCTAGGCCAATTGCTGACCCAACTGCCGCCATAATAAAACCGGCCCTCGTTCCCCATTGTTGCCTACTCTCCATGATAAAACCCCCTGTTTTCTATAATGGAACTTATTATATTCTAACTTTTCAGAAAATACAAGTGATTTTGCTATTTTTTCTGATTTTTCTGTAAAGAAATAAATGTCTCGCGTTTTCATAAGGAGTTTTGAACCCAATTCGTATATTTTAATTATCATTCAAAATAAGGCACCTTCTATCTGCAAAAACAGGCTATCTGAAAGAGGAAAAACTCCCCATTTTTCAGACAACCTGTCTCACTTTCACGCTATAGAGAGTAAATATTTCACAGTGATATACTTTCCAATTCCCTACGTAAAAACTTCGCTAACTCAAGCATGCCGAATTTTTGTGCTTCCTCTTCAGCATCTGAGTTATAGTTCGTATTTGTGTTCACATCGTATGTATAGATTTCACCACTTGCATCGCTGATAAATTCAAGTCCTGCTACATCGATGCCATTTCCTTTTAAGAACCTTTGATATTTCTCAATCAGTTCTTTATGAGGATTTTCTACGATTCTAAATTTCATTTGTTCCTTTGGCTCTTCGCCGACTGGACAGAATAAATCTCCAATTTGACAAGCATCCGCCGGGCAAAGTTGGAATCCATCAGAAGTATCAACTTTTACAGAATACACATATTCTCCACCAATAAATTCTACACGAGTAATAAACTGTTCTGGAGATTCTATGTATTGTTGCACTAACGTTATGCCATCTACTGAATCTTCAAATGCTGGACTATTTACATATTGTTCCAATGCGTCTAAAGATTGGAATAATTGAACTCCCAATCCTTTTCCAGCACGATTATGCTTTGTAATAAAAGGTACTGTATTGAGAGATTTGGCAGCATCTAGAATTTGTTCTTTTCCTACTGCCGCTACAGTTTTAGGAACTTGAACTCCATACTTTTCTAATTGTGTATACTGCTTCACCTTGCTTAATTCTAAACGTAGGGCATTACTACCGTTCAGAACCTTTCTTCCATGAAACTCCAGCCAATCAATGACTGCACCTGTTAACTCTGGTGCGTAACGATGATT
>DAIDKD010000173.1 GCA_027451065.1 Bacillaceae bacterium
TCAGTAGCAAAATAGTTGATAAAGAACCGCCTATATATGCAAGCACAAGCGTATTAGCCATTGACCCCATGATATCTTTCCCTATATTAATACCGGATTTAAAAATATTTCCAAATGTTAGCTTTGGCGCTTGTATTTTAAGTTCCCAAAGTGCCGATGAGATTGAGACGGCAACATCCATAATCGCTCCAACAGCACCAATAATAATCCCTGCGAATATAATTGCTCTTAAGTCAATTGGATTTTCAGTGGGGAGATATAGTAAAAAAAGCGATTCACTATCTACCATACCTGTTAGCCCTAAAGCCCTACTCATAAATAACGTCAAGACACTAGCTGCAATAACACCACCGAAACATCCTACAATTGCTGAGAATGATTTTTTATTCACACCGTTTACGATAAAAAGTGAAAAAATTATTGAGTATGTGCACACAATGATTGCAGCTATGTATATATTTTTTCCTGATAAAATTGATGGTATAAAAACGGCGAAAATCGCTGCACAGGTGAATCCAAGAGAAAGTATCGCGTTTAGTCCCTTAAAACCACCTAATAAAAGCAGCAATATAATGAATACTGCACCCAATATTATGATTTGATCTATCATTACATAACCGGAAAAATGCCATTCGTCATTATTAGACACCATAAGGATTTTATCGCCTTCTGACACTTCTCTTTCAAGAGTTTCGGAATCACTTCTAAGATTCTGTGTGGCTATGATGATTTCTTTTTCGCCCTCACTATTTGTAATCGATGCTTCAAATGTTATTGTTGTACTACTCATCCATTCCGAAAAGTTATCTTCTGTGACGTCTAATATTCTAATAACCCTTGCTTCAGCATTTAGAAACTCATCTTCATGATAGTTAATTACTACGCCTTCAGATGCAATCTTGTTGCCAATATAAAGAAATACTAGCGCCAAAAGTATAATTGTCACATAAACGATGACATTTACATTCCTTTTATTTGTTTTCATCAACTGATTCCGCCTTTCGTACACTTACTGATATGATTGGTTAGTAATTCATCAAAGTTAGTATAAGCTATAAATTGTTTTTTTTTCAAATAATTGTGCAAAACTTCCTCTTCGAAAAATAAAATAGAAGAGCTACTATCAATGAAAATAAATGAAGTAGTTGCAAGAGATGTCAATGACTTTTGCACAAAAAGTGAACTACTCCTCAACTCTCGTATGACTTCTTACTTGAAAATGTCACCTATATGTGTGAAAATATAATAATAGAATAGCAACGATATAGATCTCATTATTTATTTTTTAAAATTAGAAAGGGGATTTTATATGTTTCAACAACCGCAACAGAAGACACTACCTAAACCTAAAGCTATTTTAGGCTTAACAACTTTAGCTGTAGTAGGATCTGGGCTATACGCAACAAGTGCTGAAGCATCAAGTAATTACACTGTGACCGCTAGTAGTTTGAACGTTCGGTCTGGTCCAGGAACCAATCACGCTATTATCGGAGGCTTAAGCAAGAATCAAACCGTTTCTGTTTCTTCTATTTCTAATGGATGGGCTACTATTTCTTATAATGGACGAACAGCTTATGTTAGCTCAAGCTATCTCTCTGAGACTAGTTCTTCTAGCGGTAACTCCTCTAGTAGCACTAGCAGTTCCGCTACTTATTATGTTACTGCCAGTAGTCTGAATGTTCGCTCTGGGGCCGGAACTAATCATTCTGTTATCGGAGGCTTGAGGCAAAACCAGACCGTTTCTGTTTCATCCATTGCTAGTGGGTGGGCTACTATTTCTTATAACGGCCGAACGGCTTACGTTAGTGCGAGTCACCTTTCTGAAACTAGTTCTTCTAGCGGCTCCAACAGTTCTGGTTCTACTAGCAGTTCTTCTACTTATTATGTTACTGCTAGTAGTTTAAATGTTCGGTCTGGAGCAGGAACCTCTCATTCTGTTATCGGAAGTTTATCACAAAACCAGAGTGTTTCTGTCTCTTCTATTGCTAATGGATGGGCTACTATTTCTTACAACGGGCGCACGGCTTATGTTAGTACAAGCTACCTTTCTCAAACTAGTTCTTCTAGTGGCTCCAACGGTTCTGGTTCTGCTAGCAGTTCTTCTACTTATTATGTTACTGCTAGTAGTCTGAATGTTCGTTCCGGAGCGGGAACTACTCATTCTGTTATCGGAAGTTTATCACAGAACCAAAGCGTTTCTGTCTCTTCTATTGCTAATGGATGGGCTACTATTTCTTATAACGGGCGCACAGCTTATGTTAGTGCAAGCTATCTTTCTGGAACTAGTTCTTCTAGTAGCAACTCTGGAAATTCCAGTTCATCGACTGTGAACGCTGCACAAATCGTTTCATATGCACAACAGTTTATGGGTGTTCCTTATGTATGGGGAGGCTCTTCTCCAAGCGGATTTGATTGCAGTGGTTTTATCTACTATGTGTTGAGACAAAATGGTGTTTCCATATCTCGTACCAATGTGGCTGGTTATTGGAGAAATAATTCTCTTTTTCAAAATGTTTCTAGCCCACAAGCTGGAGACATCATCTTTTTTCAAAACACTTATACAAGTGGACCATCTCATATTGGCTTCATGATAAATAGTACTCAATTTATTCATGCAAGTAGCAGTGGCGGTGTAACGATTACAAATATAAGTAATTCCTATTGGCGCCAACATTTTCTAGGATATAAACGCTTAAAGTAAGCACGAGGTGACATTCATGATAAAAACAATCGCTAATCCAAAATGGGAATTAGTAACGGATACATTCCAAGAACCTACAACTTGTAAAGAGCTATCGAAACTGCTGACTCCAGCTACACCAACAGGAAACGAAGAATCTATTATCTCTCTTTCTTGGAAGAAAAAACAATTTTACCAAAAAGAAAATGTATTGCTTTTCTTAGCTTACGCCGAGAAAAAATTGGTAGAAATGTCTGCAATAGATAAAAATCATTTTGAAGTAGTTTTGCGAATGATGAGATTATATCGTGAAATAGATGACTATGAAGCTGCTTATCAATTAGCACAGAATAAAGAAATTATTTCATTTATTCAAACATCTCTGCATTTTTCAAAGTGGGACACTCTCACAAAAACTGTTGCCCTTAGCTACTTAGTAACGAAATATCGAGTTCTTCCCTTAGAGGAGTTTGACTATCAAATTTTTCATAGAGTGAAGCTAGACACAGAATGGATAAAATCACTAGATTCACTACTAACACATGAAGAGCTGTTTTCTTTTTATTTGTGGTACGTAAAAATGTTTGGCAATCAAATGATGAAAGAAGAAATGGATGATTACTTAATGGGGATTACCGTCTACTTGACGAATCATTTTGTGGATTTATTTACTGAGAAGACTGCTCTAGAATACAGCCAGTGGGTTCACCAATTCTCAGAGTTACCAATCAATAAGGCTATTATTCATATTCATCGTGCTCTTTGTGCACACTTCATTGAGTTATTGGGTATTGACCCTACAGAAAAATTAGATGATTATAACGTGGAGATAATCGAACTGCTAAGTAATGCTGACACTGCTTTTTTGGAACGATACTATGAAACAATTGGAAAGCTTATCTCTTATATTCCATTTTACGAAAAATTCTCAACACGTTTGCAGCTTCGCTACTTTGAAAATTTAATGCTGTCATTTATTGGATTTGAAGATGGCAAAGCAGAACTTATTCAAAATTGCATTATCCCTCAATTAGTATCTGACTTTGGAACGTTTATGAATTATTTATTTCAACATAAAAAAATCAGATTAATTGAAAGTATTTTATGTGATTGGCTTACCGTAGACGATCATCAATATTTAAACCAAGTGTACGAAATGGACGTGCTATATACAACCTTTGGAAAAGGCTGAGACGGGGCTGACTCAAAAATCGAATTTCATTAAAAAGCAAAAATTGGCGATTATCAAAATCCTTTGTATGATAGGGTTTATGGTATCGCCAATTCTTGCGGAGGATGACCCAATAGGCTGGTTTTTAGCTTATTGGGTCATCCTCACCTCAGCTTTTTTCACTGCGTTTTCCTTCCCTATTCTGCGGATTTTTTCTCCACTCGACAAATTTACCCAAAGGAATTTGTTAGCAAAGATAGAATTTTGTTCATGTTAAGAAAATCACTGGAGCTAGATAAATTATACTTTTCACAAAAAATCTGTAATTCATCGCACAGCGATGAGAAGAAAGCATATATAGGGAGGCTTCTTGATGGAAAAATCATTTCAAGTGAGAGATGTTGAAAAAGAAACAGGTATCCATAGTGAGTTAATAAGAGAGTATTCACGGGCGCTTGAGTTAAATGGTTACGTAATTGCCAGAACACCTCAAGGAACACGCAAATATACAAAGGATGATATGGAACTTTTAAAAGAACTGTATGTAGAGAAAATCAATACTCCTGGAGATATTAAAGAAATTGCCGCCTTTGTTATTCAAAGACACAATACTGCCAAAAAGCACCTTCCAGCCTCGCCAGAAAATATCAGTGGTGTAATTATTGAGCAAAACCAGAAATTTGAAGAATTTATGAATCGAATGCACCTACTCGCAGAACAAAACGAAGAAGTAATAAAAATAAATCAACATTTAATCACTCGCCATCAAAAGCAAGAAGAAAAAATAGAAGAATTAATGTATGATGTGGAGAAGCGTGGCATTAAACGAGATGAGCAATTAATGAAGTTAATTCGTGAACTGCAAGAATCTAAGCGACAAGTAGCTGCCTCAAAAAATAAAACTTGGTTCTCTGGCATCAAATCGCTTTTTACGAAGGAGTAAAGGAAAACAGGTTGTCCGACGCATCTACAGTTGTCGGATAGCCCCTTTTTATCCCGCATTAACGGGCAGTAGTACTCCCACCTCAAGATTCTGAAAAAAAGATAGGTGGGAGATAACTGCTCGTAGAATCCCAATTGGTTCAACTAATTTTCAGTAGAGGATGAAAGAAACCCCCTACTGAAAAAAGTTTCACTTTATCACCAAAAACGTCTATACCGCTATTTTTTTGTCCTCTACCTTTTTCACTTTTACAAGGTTTAAATACGCGAAGTAAATAATAAACATCACTATGACAAAGCTAGATGCAAATCGGAACATCACTGCATAAGAAGTGACATTAGCAATTACTCCACATAACATCGAACCGCTACCTACACCTATATCCATTGCCGAGTAAAAGGTAGAGTTCCCTACCCCACGACGATGTGGTTCCACTAAAGAAATCATCCACGCCTGCAAGGATGGTACCATGGCTCCAAATCCCATTCCATAAATAGCAGCTGCTAATAAAAGAAGTGGCATTGAGCTTGCAAACGAGATGAGAATTGTCCCTAAAAACATGAAGATTCCGCATGGAACTATTACGAAGAAGTGACCATATCTATCGTAGATTTTCCCAGTAATCGGTCGAGTTGCCATGATAAATATTGCTTCAACTAGAAAAAATAAGGAAACATTATCAATTCCTTGTTGCTTGCCGAACAAAGCAATAAAACTAGAAACACTACCAATCGTAACGCCTAAGCATAGTAGAATGATAGAAGGAACGAGTGCCTTTTTCTCAAATAAAGATTCAAAAAGTGATTCTTTCTCAACTTTTTCAGAGGGAGTCGTTGGAGCTATTTTTGGTAAGTTGACAAATTTCACCAATAAAATTGCTAATACGGTTAATAGAAAGCAACTAATATATAAAGTTGGAAAACCAAAATTTTCCGCAATCTGCAAAGCAATAACTGGTCCAATTGCTAAAGCCATCGTAGAGGCCAGTCCATAATAACCAATGCCTTCACCTCGACGAGATGCAGGAATAATATCAGCAGCAATTGTTCCTGCTGTCGTTGAGGAAATCCCAAAGCCCATTCCATGCATAATCCGTACAAATAATAAAAACGAAATAGAAGACACAAAAAAATAACCTCCCAAGGAAGCTACAATAATTGTTAGACCGATCGTAAGAATTGTTGTTTTTTTATATTTCATTAATGCATTTCCCGCAAAAGGGCGTACCAACAATGCTGCCACTGTGAAAATTCCAACTACTGTGCCAACCTGGGAATCATCCCCCTGTAACTCTGTAGTAATAAATAATGGTAATGTAGTCGCCAACATTTGAAATGCTAAGTATGTAGCTAAATTGGCACATATCATAATCACAAAGTTTTTATTCCATAATCTATCTTTCGTCATATTTCTCCCCTTCACATTGTTTTATTATATAATTAAGTTTATTACTTTTCGAACAAAAAGTCAAGATGAATTTCCATTATGGTATACTGATTGTAAAAAATATACGAAAGCCTAGGAAATGGATGGAACAGATAAAGTGAATGCTGTAGTTCTTGAAGATGGAACATCATACCTTGCTGACGTAGTCGTAGTAGCTTGCAGCATCAGAGAAAATACTAGTCTAGCAGTTCAGGTAGGAATAGCAGTAAACAAAGCTGTTATCGTAAATGAAAAAATGGCGACAAACGTCAGTGATATTTATGCTTGTGCGATTGCACCTCGTACAATGGAATCAATTGTACGAGGTCGAGGATACAGGCACATTTTTTTCACACAAATCGCCTGCGCTATCCAATGAAAAGAATTGGCAGGGAAACTAAATTTGCAAAAAGAATTTGATGACGGGTATCATTCTATGGAGGATTGGTTAACAGATTTATATAGTCAAATGAAGGAGTGGAAAAGCAGATTGCCTTCATACGATGAAATAAAAAAAGGCGGAATCACTCTATTCATGATAATAATGTGCTAATGGAAGAAGTAAATCCACAAGTATTATGTATTCATCCAGATGATGCAA
>DAIDKD010000174.1 GCA_027451065.1 Bacillaceae bacterium
TTATGATTGGAGATGGCGAAAACATTATCAAATTATCTTCAAGCAATGGCAATATAACTGTAACAAGCAAATAACTTTTTTCATAACTCTTCATCGTAGTTGACTCTTTCGGCAGGCTGTCTGAAAGGGTCAATTTCCCCTTTCAGACAGCCTGTACAAAAATTAAACTATATTTCTAGTATGAAATTGTGTATAGTACTAATATACATAGGAAAGATAAAACTACGAAAGGATACTTGCGATTTATTTTTTTAATTGCATGGAGCAGGAAAATGAAAATCTTTATTTTATTAACTGATACAGGAACTCTATTTACTAGGGCTATTAAACTATATACAAGAAAGCCATACAATCACACATCCATTTCTTTCGATGGAGAATTAACAGAAGTCTATAGCTTTGGAAGAAAGATGCCAAATAACCCTTTTACTGGCGGTTTTGTAAAAGAAGAAGTGGAGAATGAATTGTTTAAAAATGCTCGTTGTGCAGTTTATAGTTGTCATGTAACAGAGGAACAATATGAAAAAATGTTAAAGAAAGTCCAAGAAATGGAAGCAAAAAAAGAACTGTATCGTTATAATTTAATTGGAGTTTTTGCGCTGGCAGCAAAAATGAAGGTAAAAAGAAAAAATGCTTATTTTTGCTCCCAATTTGTTGCTGCCCTTTTGCAAGAGGCAGAAATTTACATAGCTAACAAACCTCTTTTCTTTATTACCCCTCACGATATACAGAGTGATTCCAGGTTACAACTAGAGTATGAAGGAGACCTAAAAAACTACCTATGAAATGGAGGAACTCTCATCTAGATGTTAGATTAGATGAATATCTAATTAAATGACATGAGTAATAAAGAGCAGAAATGAAGCAAAAATAATTCCTACTTCATCCCCGCTCTAAAATCACTGTTATCAGTTACTTAATTATTTCCTTCCCACCCATATATGGGCGAAGTGCTTTTGGAATTACAACTGAACCGTCTTCCTGCTGATAGTTCTCCAGAATAGCTGCTACTGTACGTCCAACCGCTACACCAGATCCGTTTAATGTATGCACAAATTCCGGCTTCGCTTTTTTGTCACGACGGAATCGTATATTGGCACGACGCGCTTGGAAGTCTTCAAAGTTTGAACAAGAAGAAATTTCACGATACATATTTGCCTCTGGCAGCCATACTTCTAGGTCATAAGTTTTGGCTGATGTAAAACCAATATCCCCTGTACATAAAGCAACAACTCGGTACGGTAATTCTAATAGTTGCAGAATTTTTTCCGCATTTGCTGTTAACTTCTCCAATTGCTCATAAGATTCCTCTGGCTTGACAAACTTGACAAGTTCTACTTTATTAAACTGATGTTGACGGATTAAACCACGAGTATCACGTCCAGCACTTCCTGCTTCTGAACGGAAACAAGCAGAGTGCGCAGTATAATTAATTGGTAATTGGTCTATTGATAAAATTTCATCACGATGATAGTTGGTAACAGGAACCTCAGCAGTTGGAATTAGAAAATAATCACCACTATTTGTTAGCCCAAACACATCTTCCTCAAATTTAGGAAATTGCCCAGTTCCCACTAGGCTATCTCTATTAACAATATATGGCGGTATTAATTCTGTATATCCGTGCTCTTCTGTATGAACGTCCAACATGAAAGAAATCAAAGCACGCTCTAATTTAGCACCCAATCCTTTATAAAATGTAAAGCGGCTACCTGTTACTTTAGCAGCACGTTCAAAATCGATAATATCTAAGCTTGTTGCCACATCCCAATGAGCTTTCGGTTCAAATGAAAACTCTCTTGCTTCTCCCCATTTACGAACTTCCACATTATCATCTTCAGATTCCCCGATTGGTGTCGTTTCATGTGGAACATTAGGAACAGTCAATAGCAAGAATTGTAGTTTTTCCTCAATTTCATTTAACTGTTCATCAAGAACTTTAATTTTATCTCCCACTTGTCGCATTTCTAAAATATGATTTTCTGCATCCTTCTTTTCCCTTTTTAATTGAGAAATTAATTGAGATACTTCATTACGCTTGCTTTTTAACTCCTCTACTTCTACCAATAATTCGCGGCGTTTTGTATCTAACTCTTGGAATTCATCCAATTCCGCGTAGTCTCCACCACGAGTTTGAATTCTTTTTTTCATTTCTTCAAAGTTGCTACGTAAAGCTTTTTGATCTAACATGTTTTGTCCTCCTTAATTTTTTGAATATAAAAAAGCCCTCATCCCTATAAAAGGGACGAGAGCTAACCCGCGTTGCCACCCTGCTTAAAAACACCAAACTGATGCTTTCCACTTTCCATGTTAACGGACATGCTACCGAAAATGATTACTACTCTCTGCTAGTTCCAGCGGCTAGTTGAACAAGCTACTTTCGCATTTCAGGTTGAGATTCCTCACTTCACTCTAGGATGGATTCACAAGCTCTTTTTATCGGTTCGCACCGTCCACCGACTCTCTAGAAAAAAGAAAACTTGTTACTGCTTCCTATCTACGTTTTCTAATATGTTTTAAATGTACTATAATTTTCAACATAATGCAATCATCGGGATGTGTAAAATTATTTTTTCAGATAGTCACAAAAATATTCTAAAACAATCCTGTTATTGTATCAACTAAGTTTCCGAAGAAAGAACCAATTGAACGGAATCCGCGGACAAAAATATTTGCCTGTGCCACATCTTCTGTCGTTACTACATTTACGTAGCCTTGAGTCGGTAATAAGAATCCTAAATTATCTGAAGTTGTGTTTTCTACAGACATGGTTCCGACTACTGTACCTGCCTCAGCTGGTCCCTCAACTTCATCTACCGTTATATTATAAGTTGCTTCCAAGTCTTCTGTTCTTCCTCTTTCTACTAGGACTAGAAGTGAATCTTCTGTAGCTACTTCTACTTGCCCTGGTCTACCGTTAGTAGCTACTGTCTCATATCCTTCTTCTTGGTGTCCTGCTGGAAATGCCTCTACTACTTCGAAGTTATTAAAACCAAAATCCATCAGTTTTCTCGTTTCTACAAATCGAGCACTACGATCTGCTGTATTGAGAACAACTGAGATAAGACGTACACCATCTCTTTCCGCTAATCCTGTAAAACAGCTTCCTGCAGCCTGAGTAGATCCTGTTTTTAACCCTTGCATTCCTTCATATTCAAAAATCAACCCTGGTAACATCCAGTTCCAGTTAGGCATAGCAGTTTCACCGTCTTGTCCATCACGGAAATTCATTCTTGGAATACTAGAAGTTTCCAACGTTTCTGGAAAATCTGTAACGAGGCGGTATGCCAATATTGCCATATCTCTCGCTGAAGCAATATTTTCTTCTGTTGCACTAGTATTTTCTGGGTGCATTCCCATCAAACTCTCATTGTTTAGACCAGTTGAATTGACAAAGCGAAAGTTTTCTAATCCTAACTCTTCACCTCTTTCGTTCATCTTATCAACAAAGTTTTGTTCCGTTCCGCTTATAGCTTCTGCTAACGCAATTGTAGCACCATTAGCAGAAAAAATAACTGCTGCCTCAAATAATTCTTTTACTGTATATTCTTTTCCCTCCAGAAGTGGAACGTTAGATAAACTTGTATTTTGAGAAATTCTAAAAGCGTAGTTTGAAACAGTTACTTTTTGATCCCAAGACAATTGACCATTTGCAATTGCTTCTTCTATTAAATATGCTGACATCATTTTTGTCATACTTGCAATCGGAAGTGCCTCATCAGCATTATCCTCATAAATGACTTTTCCTGTATTCATCTCTACAAGGAAAGATGCACTAGCCTCGATTCCAAGATTTCTTGTATTCGTCGATTCCTCCGCAAATACAGGGGAAACAAAAGATATACTAAAAACAAGTGTTAACAATACTGCAAAAAACTTTTTTTGTAATTCCTTCACAACTTACCTCCATATTTTTTTCATTGTTTAGCTTCAACGCCTAACTCGCTATGGAAAAGATGATTTATTTTTAAGGTAAAAACACATCTTAAACAATAGAATCTTATAGCTTCACGAGCTGAGCAAAGCAATTCCGCTTTTCTTCATAACAACCTTGATTGTATCATAATTTCACTTAAAGAAATAGAAGCGGAGAAAATTTTTCACAAAAAATCAGCACCATAAACCATTGTTTTTTATTGGAATGGTTCATGATGCTATATTTACTTCACTTCAATAATCAAGAAGAATAGTTCGGTGCTTCTTTTGTAATTTGTACATCATGTGGATGACTTTCACGTAATCCGGCACCTGTCATGCGAATAAACTGAGCATCGTTTCGTAAGCTTTCTAAGTTTGGAGTTCCGCAATATCCCATACCTGCACGAATTCCACCAACCAACTGGTGAATCGTATCTCCAACTGGTCCTTTATAAGCGACACGTCCTTCAATTCCTTCAGGAACTAGCTTTTGATTTCCTTCTTGGAAATAGCGATCCTTACTTCCTTGCTCCATAGCTGCTACAGAACCCATGCCTCGGTAAACTTTAAATCGACGTCCTTGGAATATTTCTGTTTCTCCAGGGCTTTCTGTTGTTCCAGCCAATAAGCTTCCTAACATAACAACGTGGGCTCCTGCTGCCAATGCCTTAGCACAGTCTCCTGAATACTTGATACCACCGTCAGCAATAACTGGGACACCGTATTTTTTAGCTTCTGTTGCACAATCATAGACAGCCGTTAATTGTGGTACACCTACTCCAGCAACAACACGAGTTGTACAAATTGATCCTGGACCAATACCTACTTTTACCACATTTACTCCTGCTTCAATTAAGTCTCTTGTTGCTGTAGCAGTAGCAACATTACCAGCAATAATATTTAAGTTTGGATATTTTTCTCTAATTTTTCGTACATTCTCAAGCACACCCTTTGAATGACCATGTGCTGTATCGATAACAATAACATCCACTCCTGCTTCTACTAGTGCAGCAACTCTTATTTCCGTATCTTTAGATACACCAACAGCCGCACCAACTAATAAACGCCCTTTTACATCTTTGGCAGAGTGTGGAAATTCAATTACCCTTTCGATATCTTTAATCGTGATAAGTCCTTTTAATACATGGTTTTCATCTACTAAAGGAAGTTTTTCAATTTTGTACTTTTGGAGAATTTTTTCAGCTTCTTCTAATGTTGTTCCAACTGGAGCCGTAATCAAGTCCTCTTGTGTCATAACATCTGAAATTTGCATGGAATAATCTTGAATGAAACGTAAATCACGATTTGTTAAAATACCAACTAACTTTAACTCCTCTTGATTGTTTACAATAGGTACACCGGAAATACGATATTTGCTCATTAAATCTTCAGCGTCAGCAACTTGATGTTCAGGAGTTAAGTGGAAAGGATTTGTAATGACTCCACTTTCAGAGCGTTTTACTTTTAATACTTGCTCTGCCTGCTCTTCAATAGGCATATTTTTATGAATGATTCCTAATCCACCTTGACGAGCCATTGCAATCGCCATCTCAGCTTCAGTCACCGTATCCATTCCCGCACTAATAATTGGCACGTTCAGTTTTAATGTGTCAGTTAAGGATACACTAATATCCACATGATTCGGCAGTACTTCAGATTTAGCTGGTACTAATAGTACATCATCAAACGTTAATCCTTCTTTTGCAAACTTATTTTCAAACATCAAAAATCCTCCATTTCTTTTTTTATATTATTAGTAGAGTAACAATTGGTTAAACTACTGTCAAGGATAGTTTTTTTATCTTATTTTTCAGAAAATTAAAAGGAGATTGCATGATGACTTCATTACAGTACGTATTAGACTCATTTACATCGTTCTTTTCTTCTAAAAACACACAATTATTCCTATACAAGTGCTACTCGAAATTAAATATACCTGATGCCGAAAAGCGAAGTTATGAGAATTGCTACCCTTTTATCTATTACATTGAGCATGGAAAAAACTATTACTCCTTGACTGAACAAGCACCATTGTCCATTCAACCACTCTTACTTTTTTACGGAATGATTCAATTCATGAAAGCTTGTCTTCTCACAGTAGATCCCTTATATCCTGAAACAACCACTGTCTTGGCACATGGTGCAACCACAAGAAAGCGTAAGAAAAAGTTTTATGAATTTTTACAGGACGAGATTAAAATACAAAAAAATGGCTTGTTCACCCATACTGCCAATAAATTATTCCATCTTTACCACAGTGAAGGAGAGAAATATTCAATGCAACAGCTTCTGGACTCCATTCCAGAAATCCAAATATTACTAGGTAGAAAAAATACCATGTACGAAACAGTACTAAATGGTAATACTCTCGCTATTCCCATAGACGTGTTAGACTCTTATCATATGACATCTGAGCGCTTTTCAACTTACTTGCCTACGAAGGCAGATTACCTAGTATCATCTAGTGTTACCAAGGAGTACATTACATTCCATTGCTTAAAAAAAATATCCCCATACTCTTGTCTCCCATTTGCTTATCACAGCGAGACAGGATCCTTTTATCTTCCTAAGGTAAAAGAAAATCTATCTCCCCTTCCAGAGCTACTTGTTCATTATTTATTACTATATAACCTAAGTAGTATCTCTCGTTATGAAACTGAGTGGTGGTATCATATGCTTCACCATTATGAAGAGGAGGATTTTCCATTTATCAATGGCTTTTTGTCTATCACTAAAATCAAAATGCCCTATATATTTAGTTCATTTCTAAATGAAAAAAGAATCAATCTGACCTAGTGCAGACTGATTCTTTTCATTTGCCTGGCGACGTCCTACTCTCACAGGGACAAGGTCCCAACTACCATCGGCGCTAAAGAGCTTAACTTCCGTGTTC
>DAIDKD010000175.1 GCA_027451065.1 Bacillaceae bacterium
TTAGATGATTTTTAAAAAGGAACACATTACTGATATTTGTTTTACACAATTAAAACCCCTTTGGCTGTCAACCTCCAAAGAATTTCCTGCTTTTTTAAAACCAATTTCAACAGACAGCAAGATGATGAATGAAGCTTTCATTCAAAAAAGGGGCAAGGAAATATCTATCCATTGGGGGAAACTGAGAAAAAGGAAGTTGCAATGGATTCCTTATTGTCGCAAAAGGTGGATGAAAAAGACAGAGACTCTACTGAATCAATTTCTGCAGGAAGAGTCTATTTTACATCTAAGTTCTTATCTATCTCCTCATACATTTTCTGAGATGGGAACTGAATTTAAAAAGTTTTTGTACACGGCAAGGCAGTTTGATGCTAAGCTATCAGTTTCAGATTTGGGACAGGCTGTGCGTAATTATCTTGTCTATGCAATGTTTTTGGAGCTTACAGAAAAACCTCAGAAGTTTACACCTGCTATCTTTGGTTACAGTATGTTATACCCAGTTGCTGATAATTTTATTGACAGTAATAAAAGCAATGATGAAAAATACGCTTATCATATGATGATGCGGGATAAAATAAATGGTGTACCTACATCACCGATTTCATTTCACGATATTCAAACATGCAAATTGCTTTCCTACATAGAAACTGTTTATCCTCGTGAAAAGGAAGCTGATATTTATTCAGGACTTATACTTATGTTAGAGGCGCAACAGGAAAGTTTGTTGCAGCAAACGAAAGAACATGTACTTTCCATGGAAAAACGATTGGACATCTCATTATATAAAGGTGGTGTTTCGGTTTTAGTTGACCGCTATTTAGTAGATTCCTATATTAGTGAGGAAGAACGATACTTCTTTTTAGGGTTTGGGTTTATTCTCCAATTGGCAGATGATTTACAAGACATTTCATCAGACTTACTGGAGGGGAGACAAACCTTATTTACACTGGAAGAAAATCCAGATACATTAGAAACTCTCATGAATCAGCTATTGCAATTTGTATACCAACTATTTCAAAAGGTGCCGCTTACTAACAAGTCTTTTCAAGAATTTTTACTACATAGTACGATTCTTTTGTTGCTTATGTCCGCTCAAATGAGCCAAGAGCATTTCCATACAGAGTATCTACAGAAGTTAGAGACCTATTTTCCAGTTCGTTTTTCATTTCTGAACCAATATATAAAGAACTCTGCTTTATATCCCCGTGACATAGAGGAAAAAGATTTGTTGCGTGGAATGGATGTGTTTTTGCAAGGTTAGCATGTATAATTATATTAACAAAAATAGTGGTAATTGGAGATGAATGTAAAGTAGAAACATAAGAAAGGGGAGAAATATGAGGAGAACTTATCATGATATGGATGTAGTGAAAATAATTAACAGCGGATTTCCTACCTTTAGAATTGCAACGATAAAAACTTTAGGATCAGGGCATGATAGTGAAGCGTATTTAATAAATAATGAATTTGTTTTCAAGTTCCCTAAACATGAAAAGGCATCAAATAACTTGTATAAGGAAACAAAAGTGCTGTTGGAAATCGAGAACAAGTTACGAATACCGACACCAAAAATCGAGTTTATTGGAAAACCAAATGAGATTTTTGATATGTATTTCATAGGCTATAGAAAAATTGCTGGTGATATCTTAACACCTACATTGTTTCATTCACTCAGCAAGCAGACGCAAGAACAAATTGCAATAGATATTGCTAGATTTTTAAAAGCACTGCATAGCATGAAACTTTTACATCATGCGAAAGAACTGGAACAAGACAAAAAAGAAAAGTATATACAGGATTACAACATACTAAAAAAATTGATTTTTCCTGTTTTAAATGAAGATGAAAAAGAGAAAATCAAAAGAATGTATAAAGAAATAGCAAGTAATCATACATTCTTTCATTATCACAAATGTCTCATACATAATGATTTTAGTGCAGATCATATTTTATTTGATAAAAATATAGGAAGGGTTTGTGGAGTAATAGATTTTGGGGATGTAGCAATATCTGATCCAGATAACGACTTTATGTATTTATTAGAAGATAGTGAAGAAGAATATGGCAAAGATTTTGGATTAAAAGTATTAAAGCACTACAATCATCCTAATATTGATTCAGTGATGAAAAAATCTGATTTCCATGAATTCTATTGGTGTTTTGAACAAGTGATATTAGGCAAAGAATATGGATATGATGATTGGTATCATGAAGGTTTAGAGAGAATTAGAAATTTGTAAAAAATAGTGTGTTACGTGGTTTTAGCCGGCTTTCAATGTAGTGCCCTTCAAGTTTATTGAAATAGTAATAAACTTGAAGGGCGAAATTCCTTCCTTAACTTCGCAATCCTTTTTTCTTATACACCAACACAAACACAGCCATCAAAACAACAATATTTCCTAGAATAACCAAAATGGATTCTGTCATGTTAGCGGAAAAGTCATTTACAACGGTGTTTATTTGTTGGGTATAAAAAACACGAAAAAATTTCTCGACTGTTTCATTAAACATCGTAACCATCGGGCTGAAACCTAGAATCATCGCTATTGGCATACTCAATCCAATGGAGGCTTGTTGGTTTTTCGATAAAATGCCGATGGTTGCTCCCAGTAAGATAGAAGCTACTGATCCAAGCAGCATAATGATGACAAATTGAAAAAATTCTCTACCAGCAAATCCACCCATCAAAGCAAATACAAAAGTTACCAATACAGAAGCAGACATAATTACCCCGCCGATACCGAGCATATATTCATGGGGCTTCACGCCGGCCATGACCAAAAAACGTAAACTTTTATTCTCCCTATCTTCCGCTATGGTGGAGGTAGTAGTAATGATTAAGGTCATTCCTGTAAATATTGTTGAAAAGGTGATAATGAACATTGTATCAGGTATCGTTTCATCTGCTTTTGCGACAAGTTCAGTCATGACCAAAGCGATGAACGGGAAAATGACGAATTGAACCAATACAGCGCTGTTTTTGAATATATCTTGCAGTTGTTTGATGAAAATTGCTTTTGCGCTTCTCATTTTAATTCCACCCCCGTTATCTTTATGAAAACTGCTTCTAGGTCTGGCACGGTTTTGATTGCGTGATGTCGCTGGCAGATTTCAACTGGAGCACCATGCTCAACAATTCTTCCTTTGTTTAACAGTGCTACATTGTCACAAAGTTTTACAGCTTCGTCCATATTGTGAGTGGTCAGAAATATTGTCGCTCCGTTATCTCGTAAATTCCTTATTAATTGATGAATCTCCCGAGCAGTTCCAGGGTCAAGTCCGCTAGTAGGTTCGTCGAGGAATAATACTTTCGGTTCGTGTAAAATAGCTCTGGCTAGTGCTAAGCGTTGGCGCATGCCCTTGGACAGTGCATTGACAGCTTTTTTTGTTGCATCTTCAAGACCAACCTTCTTTAAAGCCTCTAATGCTCTCTCACGAGGGATTCCGTAAATACTTGTAAAAAGGTGTAGGTTCTCAAGGCAATTTAATCGAGGATATAGTCCATCCTCATCAAGCATGAGTCCCGTTTCAAAGGGTGTCACACCGATAAACTTGCTTCCATTATCTGCCTCCAGTTGGTTGGTGAGAATATTGATAATTGTCGTTTTGCCGGAACCAGAAGGACCGAGCAGACCGAAAATTTCCTGTTTGTTGACTGCAAATGTCACATCAGACAGTACAATCTGTTCACCGAATTGCTTCATTATGTTGTTCATTTTAATCATGAGAAGACACCTCCTCCAATGGATTCCATCCTAAATTTGTAAAATAGACCTCCAAAGCGTTCTCCATGAAAGTCTCAGCTGCTTCCCATCTTTCTTTCCAGTCAGTGTCCCATGTGTTACGGGATTGGGAAAATTTCATCATCTCCGGCAAAAGACTCATATCACCACCAGTAAAATCTGTAATCATATCCCAAAATTTTTGAGCAAGAATTTGTCCTTGGTCACTATCGGGAAGAATATCGTTTTGTTGAAGTTTGATGACTTCATCGCATAAATCCTGCCATGTGTTAATGATCGCCTGTCCGCTTTTTTGATCAAACTGCTGAACATGATTCAATAATTTATCGTCAAAATGCTTGATCACCCAATAATGTTCATTTTTGGCTTGCAAATGCATAATAATATCAGCATATTTTCTAAAATCCACAGTGTCCATTTGCAAAGTTTCTTCTTTTAATTTTTCAATGGCTTCTAATGCCTCGGATAAGGAATCAATTTTGTCCTGAATCACTTTTGCTTGGTCTGTAAGTGCAGTCGCAACATCTTCTGGATTCTCGAGGGAACTTAGTCGGTTTTTTATGTCTTTCAGTGAAAAACCTAAAAACTTCAATGATTGTATTTGGTGAAGCTTAATAATGTCTTTGTCCGTGTAAAGTCTGCGTCCCCCCTTACTCTCAGCAGACGGTGAGAGTACATTTTCTTTATCGTAGTATTGCAAAGTACGAACGGTGGTGTTCATTTTTTTTGCTAGTTCTCCTACTGTCATATATCCATGTGGAATTGCTTTGTTCTTTTTCATAATCATTTCCTCCCATGTGTATATTATAATTTATTACGTAACGTCATATACAATTTTTTTGAAAAAGCAGACATATAGTTTGATATAATTACTAGCTTATGAAATGTCATTGTATTATAGTGTACGTATAAACTGATCGAGTGCTTGGAAGTAAGCGAGCGTACAGTTAGAACACAAACAATTGGAGGGGATAGGATGGAGAATGCAATATTTTGTCAAAGTTGCGGTATGCCAATGACAGAAAGTGAACATTTTGGAACAAACAAAGATGGAAGTAAAAATGAGGATTATTGTATTTATTGCTTTAAAGATGGGGAGTTTACAGCAGATGTGACAATGGATGAAATGATTGACCTTTGTGCTAAATATACAGATCAGTGGGAGCAAGACATTACAAAAGAAGAAGCAATTGCCCAGATGAAAGAATATTTTCCAAAGCTTAAACGTTGGAGAAATTAGGTAACAAAAAGAGAAGAGGATGAACCATTCAAAAAATTCACCTCTTCTCAGACAATCTGCTTATACGTACTTCTCCATCCGAATATCTGCCCACATTTTCCCTTCCCAATAGGTGAAGTCAGGAATACGGGCAATTTCCGTATAACCTAACTTTTCATATAGCTTGTAAGCGGGAGTGTTGAACTCGAAAACACCCAGTTCAATCCGTTGCAACCCTTGTTGCTTGATTACTTCCTCTAAAAATTGTAAAGCTGTATAGCCAATGCCTTTTCCACGTGCTTCAGCCTCACCAATGGTAATCCCTATCCATGCGGTACCTGCCTCTTTTTTAAAAAGGTGTTCTGGATCAACCATATAATTCATTTCACCGATTAGTTGACCATCCTGATAAATCAAGTAAATATGCAAGTATTCTAACCGTTGTTTTACGCTGTCTATCGTTATTGTTTCTTGTCTTTGTAAATCTGCTTCATTTTGTACAGGTCGCATGAAGGGAATTAATTGAGTGTCATTTTCCCAGTAATTAAATTTATTAGCGATGTCAGAGGTCAACTCGGTTAGCTTAAGAAAAGATATATTCATGGATAAACGTTCCTTTCTTACTTTTTCATTTCTTCACGATAATACAAATAGGAAGCGACAATTGGAACAATGGAAGCTAGGATAATCGAAAGAATCATGACAGGCAACATCCAAGCATTTGGTAAAAATCCGACAACAACGAAACAGATTCCTGACAGGACAAATAATCTGGAAGCAAGGCGATGGGTTTTTGTCCAAACGACTTCATTAGATAAAGTCCACGGCGTTTTCACTCCTAGAAAGAAGTTTTGCTTCGCTCGTTGCATATAATTTCCAAGGATTATAAATAAAAGTCCTATTAATACAGGAATAACTACATTTATATTAATATCATACCCTAATGGAATTAATATAGTAATAGCTTGCACCACAAGCGTAAATGCCATAATGCTATAAATGATAATACGATAACTGTCCATGAATTTGGTGTAATTTTCTTTTTTCGGATCAATTTTTGGTAGAAATACCATCATTCCGTATACCAAAGTCAAAATTAATGGAATCATGCTTAAGGCGAATAACTTACCGCTGTATCTATTTACTTCTCCGTCAAGCCCCCAGTGAGTAGGTATCTCTGCTGGAAGGTGAGGGTAAGCAACGACACTCATCACAATAGATGCAAGAATAATAATAAATGGAATCAAATGTTTTTTCATCGTGCTCACTCCTTGTTTTCTTTTGTTAAGTCTGCTAACCACTTCAGTACATCATGAAAAACAGTCGTATTTAATGAGTAGTGAATAAATTGACCTTTTCTTTCATCCTGTACCAACCCTGCTTCTTTTAAAATTTGCAAGTGATGGGAGAGACTTGGTTTCGTCATGTCAAAATGCTGTGCGATTTCCCCAGCTGTTAAATCTTTTTCCTTCAACAAATCTAGAATTTTTCTTCTAGTTGGGTCGGATAAAGCTTTGAAGGCCTTGTTCATTAAGAAAACCCCCCTAATTTAGACAATTATCTAATTGTCTAAATTATACCATGAACTAGGGTTCTTGAATACAGATATCGTGCTCGTATAGAAAAATTTTGTATGAATCACCTTATTCTGCTATAATAAAGAATGGAAATTAGAATATTCTTAATTGAGTTGACAAGCACCGCTGATGAGGTGTGATGGTGGCTCCTTGAAAGTTAATAAAAAAAATTATAAATGAATGAGAATAATAGTAAGGGGTTGTGACATTTGGAAACGAAACAAGATAAAGCTAAGTTGAAGAACAAAACATT
>DAIDKD010000176.1 GCA_027451065.1 Bacillaceae bacterium
CTATATCCGTCGCGCTACTATGGATTGTTTGATTGTCGGTCCAGACAACTGCACCGTTACTTCCCGCATATGGAAGCGGTAGCTCATAACTGTTTAAGAAAGGAGCAACATCTTCAGAAGCGCGCCCGGTACAAATCATTACTTTATGTCCTTGGGCAACTACATCCTTAATGGCTTGAACATTTACTGGTGATATCTTTCTTTCCTCGGATAGTAGAGTACCATCCATATCAATTGCAATTAACTTCATCAAAAGCCTCCTCTTGTCCATTTCCAGTACCAACTTGCTGTCAGCATGTGATTCATTCATATATTTTCTTCGCAAGCCAGCAGAACGAACGGTATTTTTCTCTTCTCTTCTATTGTACACGAAATATGAGTTTTGTGTTGAAAAAAATATGGACTATCTAAGTGAAATAGAATGCTTCATGAGAGATTTTTCACTTTATTTGTGAAAAATTTGAATTTTTTATCGCAGAAAGATTGGATAATTTTGAACAAACAAGGTAGAATAAAAATATGAGATTTTTATGCGAAGATAGTAAAAATATAATAAAATAAATAAATGAAGGGGAAGATTTATGGAATATTTAGGAAAGAATTTTATACATAGCATTGAATGTAATATGCACCACTTTACGAAGACAGAGACAATCTTAGCGAAATTTATAGTCGCAAACCCAATTGAATTTGCAGAAATGTCTATTAATGAAGTTGCCGGTCGATTAGGAATCTCTCAAGCAACAATCACACGTTTTTGCCAAAAATTGTCCTATACAGGTTTTAATGAATTTAGATATGAACTAAAACGATATAATGAGCTGCAAGGTGCTGGAAATTCTTCAGAACGAGAAGTGGATAATACCGACCAATTATTAAGTATTCACCATGATTATATTGATACAATTGACAAGACAATCGCAGCTAACAACATAGAGGTAATCTACAATGTTGTGAATTATATGAAGGATGCTGAGAAAATTCGTGTATATGGAGTAGGAAGGAAAGGAACAGCAGCTCAGGAGTTTAAAAAGCGTTTCTTTCCATTGAATGTAAATATCGATGCCTGTACAGAAGACTATATAGTAAGAACAGATGCAGGAATCGCTGATGAAGCTACTGTCATTTTTGTATTATCGATGTCTGGGCAGTCTAAAGAGTTGAAGAAAAGTGTAGAATTAGCAAAAAAGAACGGTGCGAAGATTATTTCAATTACTGAAAATATCGATTCACCGTTAGGGAAGCTAAGTGATTATGTCTTGCAAGCGACAAATAAAGAAAATATCCATATGGGACAGAATATTTCATCTTTGCTACCATTTTTATTAATCATTGATTTACTGTATACACAGTTGGTAATGAGCGATTATAAACGAAAAATGAATGTATTAGATCAAGTAAATAATGCGTTAGTAGAGTAATGAATCTATGAAATATAGTGGGGGAAAACTATTAGGGGGGAAGTAGCCTTTGTATTTCAAACAAAGTGTATTGGTAATGATAGGAAGTATTGCTCTTCTATGCTTTGGTATCATCATTGCAGCCCATCCTTTAGGAAACACGGATGAAAAAAATGAAAGTCAGCAAAACATAGATGTTGAGCAAGAAGAGGTGGAAATTCAGGAAGAAGTTACAATAGGGGAAGTAACCAATCCTGATGATATTCATGTAGTCGTGAACAAGGATAGAAGCTTGCCAGAGGGGTATTACCCTGATGATTTAGTTGTACCGAATATTCCTTTCTCGTTTAGTGACGTGGTGGAAAAAAGTCATCTACGTGCAGAAGCGGCAGAGGCGATAGAAAGGTTATTTGAATTGGCTGATGAAGATGGTATAGAATTATATGCTGTTTCGGGATTTCGCTCTTATGAGAGGCAAGTAGAAGTTTTTAACTACAGTGCAGAAACCAACGGACAGGAAGAAGCAGAAACTACTTCTGCACATCCGGGGCATAGTGAACATCAAACAGGTTTAGCGATGGATGTATCTAGTAGAAGCAATAATTTAGAATTAACAGAAGCCTTCGGAGAAACGGAAGAAGGGCGATGGCTAGCAGAAAATGCCCATCGTGCTGGATTTATTATTCGTTATTTGGAAGGGGAAGAAGATATTACAGGTTATTCGTATGAGCCGTGGCACATTCGTTATGTAGGGGACATTGCAGAAGAGATTTTTCAAAAAGGAATTACTTTGGAAGAGTTTATGGGTTTCACAACCAATTGACTGAAGACCCAATAAAATCATGATGTAGTAGTCAGGTTGTTTAAAAAGGGATGCTTTGTCCCTTTTTTAAACAACCTGACTGCTGTAATCAGCTGTGAAATAACAACTCGTAAGTACACTTTTTCGAAAGAGTTGTTAACTTTGATACTTCATTGACTGATGATTGTTTCAAAGAGTTGTATCAATAATCCTCACACACCAACCGTATCTTTTCATATCACGAATATTAAAATGATTAATTAAGACCCTCTGGTATTTTTCAGAAAGAAACAGACACTTATATGCTTCATTCCATATAAAATAAAAAAGATATATTAAATTATCCGAGAAAAGTGGTAAAATAGAAAAATGTAATTCAATATACAACCAAATAACATCAAAGCAATGTAAATACAAGGAAGTAGATTTTTTAGGAGGACGAAATAACATGAAAACAAAGTTAGGTTTACTATATGGTGGGAAATCAGCTGAACACGAAGTGTCATTGTTAACAGCTAAAGCAGTGATGAATGCGTTGGACCATGGGAAATTTGATATTTTTCCAATCTTTATTACAAAAGAGGGGACCTGGATCAAAGGCACAAAAATTGAAGGGGAAATCAAAGGTGTAGAAGAACTTCAATTTGTCAACGAAGGGGAGAACGTATCTCCTATCAGCTTGAGCGCTGATGAATTTGATGTTATTTTTCCATTACTTCATGGTCCAAACGGCGAAGATGGAACTGTACAGGGAGTACTTGAGTTACTGAATATCCCTTATGTTGGAAATGGTGTGTTGGCATCGGCAGCAGGGATGGACAAAGTAGTAATGAAGCAATTGTTTGCGCAAGCAGGTCTGCCTCAGCCGAACTACGTTTGGTGCATTCGTAGTGAGTGGGAGCAAAACAGTGAAAAAATATACAAAGAAATAGAAGGTAAATTAGGTTACCCTTGCTTTGTAAAGCCTGCCAATCTAGGTTCAAGTGTAGGAATCAGCAAATGTAGCAATCGCGAAGAGCTGGAATACGCTTTTGCGGAAGCACTTAAATTTGATCGTAAAGTAATTATTGAAGAAGGAATCATCGGTCGTGAAATCGAAGTTGGCGTAATGGGAAATGAACAACCAGCTTGCTCAGTAATCGGAGAAATTTTGCCACAGGCAGACTTCTATGATTATGAAGCAAAATATGTGTCAGGCAGCACAGGATTAGTCATTCCAGCAGATATTCTAGAAGAGGCAGCTGAAAGAATGAAGGAACAGGCAATTCGTTCATTTAAAGCGTTGGACTGCTCCGGTCTTATTCGCGCTGACTTCTTCTTGACAGAAGATGGAAGTCTACTAATCAATGAAGTAAACACAATGCCTGGATTTACACCAATCAGCATGTTCCCAATGTTATGGCAAGAAGCAGGGATGACATATCCAGAAATTATTGAACACTTAATCGATTTAGGAATCCAACGTCACAAAGAAAAACAAAAAATTCAATATAGCATATAAGGTGTGGCCCAGGTTGTCTGAAAAGGGGAAAAGACATCCCTTTTCAGACAATCTGCCGAAAGAGTCAACTACTCATATAGAGTGTGAAATCGAGTTTTTCTTAGTTGACTCTTTCTATTGTGTACATATGATACGGCTTAGCAAAAACTTTTATGAAAGAAGGTTAGTACAGCATGATAAAAAGAACATTGAAGCAAGTGCAAGAGATGGTGAATGGAACTGGATTAGATACGGCTTTGGAATCAGTAATGATTAATGGGGTAACGATAAATTCTCGTGAAATTCAGGAAGGAAATTTGTTTATTCCGATTAAAGGTGAAAGATTCAATGGCCATGATTTTGTGGAAGGTGCAATGAAAAATGGTGCGGCGGCAACTTTTTGGCAAAAGAGTGAGGGAGAGGCCCCTGCCAATATACCAGTTATTTATGTAGAGGATACAATGGTAGCTTTGCAAGAGCTGGCAAAGCAATACCGTCAGCAATTATCGTTGAAAATAGTCGGAATCACAGGAAGTAATGGAAAAACATCTACCAAAGATATTCTCGCAAGTATCCTTTCTACAAAGTTCTCTGTACATAAAACAGCGGGAAATTATAATAACCATTTAGGACTGCCGTTAACGCTTTTGCAGATAGATGAAGATATTGATGTAGCAGTACTAGAAATGGGAATGAGCGGCTTAGGAGAGATTGAGTTTTTAACAACACTAGCCCAGCCGGATGCGGCGATTATTACTAATATCGGTGAAGCTCACATTCAAGAACTTGGCTCCCGTGAAAACATATCAATAGCGAAAATGGAAATTGTTTTAGGTTTAAAAGACGATGGTTTATTTGTATATCACGGGGATGAACCTTTATTAATTGAAAAAGTTGCCAAGTTAAACGCACCATATAAGCTGATGACTTTCGGTGATGAGGAGCCTAATGACTATTACCCAACATCAATGGAGACAGTAGATGGAGGAACGATTTTTACAATTCCGCAAACGGATGTTAAATTTATGCTACCCGTATTAGGAAAACATAATGTATATAATACGTTGGCTGCCATTGCTGTTGCTAGAAACTTAGGTGTGACTTTTGAGCAAATAAAAGCAGGGTTGCAAACGTTGCAAATGACAAAAATGCGTATGGAAACAATAAAGATGACATCTGGTATTACGGTTATCAATGATGCGTACAATGCCAACCCGGCTTCCATGAAGGCTGGATTAGACTTGATTCATAGCTTGACTGACTTTGATAAAAAAATTGTTGTTCTCGGTGATATGCTGGAGCTTGGTGATAATGAAGTGGCGTACCATGAAGAAGTAGGAGCATATATCGACCCAAATGAAATAGATATTGTTTACACATATGGCGCTTTAGGGAAGCATATTGCTAACGGAGCGAAACAATGTAAAGATGTGAGAGCATTTGATGTAAAGCAAGAACTAATAGAAGATTTGAAAAAAAATATTGCCCCAGTAGATGTTATTTACGTAAAAGCGTCTCGAGGGATGAAAATGGAAGAAGTAGTGTTTGCATTGACCCAAGAGTAAAATTTTTAGGGGCAGTGGGAGTTGGGAAAATCGTTCAACTCTCACTGCCCCTAAAATTTTTTTCTGGGAAAGGGCACTTCATTTTTCAGCAGGAAAACAGTGTCGCAAAGCAATTTGTATGTTGCGCTTACACTGTTCTGGGACAACGAGGGGAGGATTTTTTTTAGCAGACAAACATGAAAAAGAAGAAAACCCTTTCTGAGATATCGTCCGCTTCAATTTTGAAAAATCTCGGTGAAATGAGTTTGCTTTTTGTAAATCTGTCTATATAATGAATAAGACTTAAAATTTATTTGCTCGGAGATAATAGATGAATGAGAAAAGCATTTTCCGTTAGGGAGAATGTTCTTTTTATGATACAGGATGTCTGGAAAGGGGATCCCCCTTTCCAGACATCCTGTCGAAAGAGTCAACTATGGTAGAAAGTAGTAAGATGAAGTTTTTCTTAGTTGACTCTTTCTATTCGTGGGGTATGATGGGAATACTTGGAAAGCCCCTATGGGACGGACAGCCGCGGTAAGAAAAGAGATTGGTTTTAATGTCCGCTCTTTTGGATAATAATAATCTTCGAACAACCTTAAATTAATAAAGGAACAAAAAAGGAGATTTGTACATTGACAGCATTTCGTGAATTAGGTTTAAGTGAAAAGATAATGGGCTCAGTAGAAAAAATGGGATTTGAGGAAGCTACACCGATTCAAGCACAAACAATCCCGTTAGCTATGGAAGGTCATGATATTATTGGTCAGGCTCAAACAGGAACAGGAAAAACAGCAGCGTTTGGGATTCCACTATTAGAAAAAATTGATACAAGAAACGAGCACATACAAGGAATTGTTATTGCACCGACTCGTGAGTTAGCATTACAAGTTTCGGAAGAATTGCACAAAATTGCATCTTTTAAAGGAGTACGTGTATTACCGATTTTTGGTGGGCAAGATATGGGACGTCAAATCCGCTCATTAAAAAAACACCCACATATTATTGTAGGGACTCCAGGTCGTATTCAAGACCATATCAACCGCAGAACCCTTCGTTTAAACAACATTGAAACAGTTGTACTGGATGAAGCGGATGAAATGTTGAACATGGGCTTCATTGAAGACATTGAAGCAATTTTAAGTGAAGTACCAGAGGTGAGACAAACACTTCTTTTCTCAGCAACAATGCCGGAGCAAATCCGTAAAATTGCTGAGCGCTTCATGACAGAGCCGAAGCATGTAAAAGTAAAAGCAAAAGAAATAACAATGCCTAATATTCAGCAATATTTTATTGAAGTACAAGAAAAAAATAAATTTGATGTATTGACTCGTTTGTTAGACATTCAATCACCAGAACTAGCAATTATTTTCGGGCGTACAAAACGTCGTGTTGATGAATTGTCAGAAGCGTTAAATATGTGTGGATATGCGGCAGAAGGAATCCATGGAGATTTAACACAAGCGAAACGTATTCAAGTATTGAATAAATTCAAAAAAGGTAGCATTGATATAC
>DAIDKD010000177.1:0-6448 GCA_027451065.1 Bacillaceae bacterium
CACATCATTTAATACCGGTTTGCCGAAGTCTTCTGAGCTACTACTGTAATCCAGCACATCATCAATAATTTGAAATGCCATCCCCATGTTATGACCGATTCTCCATGCAGTTTTTTGTTGAGAAGAAGAGGCTTTACTTATTGCAGCTCCAGAATAGCAACTTACTGCAAAAAGTTGTGCTGTTTTTCCAGATACTTGTGATAAATACTGGCGAACAGTTTTATCAATATGATAGCGTGTATTCAGTTGAGCCAATTCACCAGCAAGAATTTTTTCCATACTTTTTGTATTAAATTCTAAAGCCGCTAAGGATTGGGAGTGCTGGGCGAGTATTTTAAAACAAACACAGAACAAGTAATCCCCGGTGTAAACGGCATAGTTTTTTCCATATTTTGATTGGATAGTTTCTTGGCCTCTTCGTGTATCAGCATCATCAATGATATCGTCATGAATCAAGGTCGCCATATGTAAAACCTCAAGAGCAGAGGCAACGGAAATAGCCTGTTCCCGCTCATAATGAGGGCCTATGTGAGAACAAAGGAGAGTGTAGGCTGGGCGTAACAACTTTCCGCCAGCATGAATAAGTTCTTTTATGTTCTTTTCTACTTTTTTATCACGAATTTTAATGTTTTTTTCAATAACACGCAAAACATCGTTTAGATCTCGCTGCATATGCGGATATTGATTCCAAATTGGATGAATTCTCATTGGTTTTACCCCTTACATAGTTTTTTTCATATGATGGAAAAAGCGTAGTTTTTCTATATATTGTAGTAAATAATTTGCAGCAATTCCAGTGGCTATCCCAGATAAAATTCCAAAAAAGGATAAAATTGGAAGGTAAAGCATCACCATCCAAGTACCAGCAATCCAGCTTGCAGTTAGTAATTGTCCCACATTATGCATAATGCCTCCTGTTGTACTAATACCAATAATACTAACACGTTTTGCACCCAATTTCTGTACAAGATACATACCAATAAAGCTTAAAATAGCCCCGGTAGAACTATATAGAAGTGTTGAAATAGTCCCTCCGAGAAAAGTGGATAATGCAAGGCGAATTCCAATAATCGTAATTGTATCTTTCGTCGGGAGGGTAAAAAGTGCAATGCAAGTGATGATGTTAGCTAAGCCTAATTTTGCTCCAGGTGCAATCGCAAAGGGAGAGGGAATGGATCTTTCTAACAAACTAATAACAACAGCCTGAGCAGCTAGTAATGATATAAAAACTAATCTTTGATTCCTCGTCATTTATTACATCCCTATCTATTTGTGACGTTTTGCTTTCTTAATTTCCAAAAATTCTTAAAGCAACCTCTATTTAAATAATAAAGAAGAATTACTGGCGGCATTGTCTTGTACCAAGCTTCTACATATAGTTTAACAAATTATAGATGTTCATGTGTAGTATTTCAATACATTTTCTTGCATATGGGGGTGTGAGAAATGGCCAAAACTATTTCTCACACCCCCATATGCAAGAACTGACAATCAGGTGAATACAAACCATGATTGTCAGTTCTTATTAGGAAAGGAGTTAATTACCCTTACTTTTGTCTATTTATTAGCTAGCTTTTTTTGAACCTTTAGTGGATTGTTTACCAGAATAATCTCGGTAAATGGATCGGACATCTCCATACCACCAACGTCCTACTGTTTTTTGCAACCAAGGTACTACATAGTAGTCAAGTCCTAAAGAACGTCCAGCGCCGTTCATTAAAGCAATAGATGCTGGAAGAGCCCAAACTTTATCCCAACCAAGCATTGCAGTGAATAAGAACATAACAAGGAATCCAGTACTTACTAAACTAGAAAGCCATGTGAATAATCCAACTAAAATAGCTAGTCCAATTGCAATTTCAAGAAAGACCATCATTCTTTGCATAAATACAGTAAACTCTGGAGTAGGCAACATAATTCTCATGATTGCCTCAAACCATCCTGGTGATTGTCCTAAAATCGGAGTAGCAAATTCAGAAACTGCTTCTGTTGCACCAGAAACTGCTTCCGTTGCACCTGAATTAGCGGTTTGCAGCCAGTCAAACGGCATTTTTACCACGTCAGATTTTAACCAAGAATCGTCACCAATTCCACCGGATAAAACAGAGAAGAAATTAGAAATACCATTAAAAATACCTGAAAAGCCAACCATTTCTGAAAAACCATCTGTTGCTCTTGACCAATTTTCAGATCCGAAAAACTTTGAGAAACCTTCATTCAACCAAAAACCTGCAACGAAAATGCGTAATGGTAAGCCCCATAATACATTACCGTATCGGGTAAGGGTACCACGGAAAATTTGACGCTTATCTTTCACATGGAAAAATTCATGCATCACATATTGGAATGCATAGTAGCCACTGCGAATTCCGAAGAAATAGTATAAATTTACTAAATGTTTCACAAGAATAGCAAGCCAACCTTTTAAATGAATTTTCCCCATTAGCTCGGCTACTCCATAGCGCGCACCAATGGAAACCATAAATCCATCATATTTCCCTTTGTATGGTTGCTTTTCTCCACCACTAATATTAGCAATAATACTCTTTGCAGCCGTTGTACCTGTTTGTTCCGCAGCTTGAACAATTTGAGGAGTAGGCTTTCCTTCTTCTTCCTCAAAGTAAGCTAAGTCACCAATAACGTACACATCTTTTAGACCTTCAGCTTCCATAAACTCATTTACTTTTAGACGACCAGCACGCGCTGCTTCCATGCCATATTCTTCAGCATCAGAATTTGCTTTGATACCAGCAGTCCAAATCAATGTTTGAGTTGGAATTTTTTTACCAGATTTCAAAATGATAGAGTCAGCTTGAACTTCAACAATTGGAGAAGATTTTAATATTTCTACGCCTTGTTTTACCATATATCTTTCCGCAATATCAGCATTTTTACGGTTTAATAGATTCAATATTGTTGGAGTAGCTTCAATGACCATTAGACGGATTTCCGATGGATTGATTTTGTTATCTTTCGCTAAACGGTCACGCCATTCAATTAATTCACCGACCATTTCAATTCCAGTAAAGCCAGAACCACATACTGCAAATGTCAGCATTTCTCGGCGTTTGGCTTCATCATGGACTGTAGCAGCTTCCTGTACGATATCTTCAATATGATTGCGAAGTCGTACAGCATCATGCCAAGACCACAAAGTAAAGCTGTGTTCCTTTACACCTGGTGTGCCAAAGTCATTAGGCTCGGCACCCATTCCTAGAATAAGATGATCATAGTCATAAGTACCATGTTCTGTTTTTACAGTTTTTGCATCATGATCAACATGAGTAACATTGTCAGTTACTAGATTAACTTTTGTTCGGTTAAATAAGCGACGTAAATCATATTGGATTGCAGTTGGCTCAACACGACCACCAGCAACCTCATGTAGCTCAGTCATCATTGTATGATATGAATGGCGGTCTATTAATGTAATATGAACAGTGTCGTCTTTTTTATACTTTTTCGCTAGTTTTTTAGCGGCATGAACACCAGCATATCCAGCGCCTATAATAACAATTTTTTTTGTTTCAGGCATTTCACCTTCACTCCTTTTTAATTTAATTTAAAAATATGAATATAAAAATGCAGTAATGTGACGAATATCACAAGCATACATGGACATTATACACGAAGTGAGGAGTGATGTCTAATAATCTTTTTTAGTATTATTTTACTATTCTCCTATTGACGTGAAAAGAAGGTTATGTTAATATATTATTCGTATTCAACTGTGGGAGAACAGAAGGCAATGTGAAGTGATTCACGAATTCTGTATTTTAATAAAAAAAAAGCGAGGGAATAAACATGAAATTCAGAAAAGTAGCAATGGTATTTGGAGCAGCAGTATTATCAACATCTCTTTTTACAGCTTGTGGAAATGGTGATGACAGCAGTGATACGCCAGAAGAAAATGCTGCAGAAGAAAATGGGGAAGATTCGGATGCTGTATCAGGAGCTTCTATTAGTGACAGCGCAGATGATTTAGTATGGGCAATGTCAGCAGAGGGTAACTGGATTTTTGCAGCAACAGCTGATATTACAGTAGAAGAGTACCTTGATGTAGATGGAGACTTCCATGACAAAGGTGAAGCAAGCAATGATCTTTACCGTAAATTAGCTCTTTACACACAAGATGATGACAGAAACGTATTAGATACATTTACATTAACAGTACCAGTAATGAATGTTAACTCTCCAAACCTTAACGTTCAAGAGGGAACTATTGCCGGTGACGTACACGTAAATGCAGAAGGATTTACTTTAACAAACTCTACTATTGATGGTAACCTTGTATTTGCATCAGAAGACTTAAAAGAGTCTGCTAATTTTGATGAAGGAGCAGTTACGGGTGAAGTTTCTGTTGAAGAAGCAGATGCTGTATCAGGTGCATCTATTAGTGACAGTGCAGATGACTTAGTGGCGTCAATGTCAGCAAATGGTGGCTGGATTTTTGCAGCAACAGCTGATATTACACTTGATGAAGATTTAACTATTGCTGGTGATCACCACTTAAGAGATGATGATGCGAACGATCTTGCACGTAAATTAGCTCTTTATACAACAGATGATGACCGTAATGTAGACGAAACATTTACATTAACAGTGCCGACAATTACTGTTGATTCTCCTAACCTATTAATCAAAGAAGGTACTGTAGTAGGTGATATTACTGTAAATGCAGAAGGATTTACATTAGAGGACGTTACAATTGATGGAAATATCACATTCGCATCAGAAGACTTAAAAGAGTCTGCTAACCTTACTGATGGAGAAGTTACAGGCGAAATTACTGTAGCTGAATAATAAAATCATTTTTTATATAATGTGTATGTAAGGACGGGGGTTTTTTCTCGTCCTTCATTTTTATGAAAAAGATAATTTGTTTTTGGATAAACTAACAACAAAATTTTAGATTCCCTGTTGATGCGGGATAAATCTCTATCTTTTTTAGAAAGAAAGGATTTGGATTGTCATGTTAAAAAAAATAATATTGCTTTTTACTGCTGTCATGTTTACATTTGCTTTGTCTGCATGTGGAAATACGTCGGATGAAGATGGGACAAATGAAAATGCAACAATATCTAATCCATACAGTGATACAGAATTTTTAATGGGAACAGTTGTGTCGATTAGTATTTTTAGTGAAGGAAAAGAAGAAGTCTTAGAAATGGCATTTGACCGTGTGAGAGAATTAGAGGGGAAAGTGACTGTAAATGAAGAGGGTTCTGAAATAGAGGAAATCAATATGAACGCAGGGATAGCCCCTGTAACAGTATCTGAAGACACGTTTAACTTAATTGAAGCAGGCTTGGAGTTTAGTGAGTATTCTAATGGTGCATTCAATGCTGTGATAGGTCCATTAACACAACTTTGGAGCATTGGTTTTGATGATGCGCGGAAACCTGAACAAAGGGAAATTGATGAAGTATTACCTCTTCTTAATTACCAAGATGTAGAAATAAACAGAGATGAGAGAACTGTCTTTTTGAAAAAAGAAGGAATGCGTTTCGACTTTGGGGCCCTTGCCAAAGGTTTCATTACGGACGAAGTAGTCAAGGTTTTACAGGAGAATGGTGTGAAGAGCGCTATTATTGATCTTGGTGGAAATATTTATGTAATGGGAACGAATACTCAAGGAAACGAGTGGACAGTTGGAATTCAAGATCCGTTTTCAGCCCGTGGTTCCGTTGTAGGAAACTTCCCCGCAAGCAATTTATCAATTGTAACTTCAGGAGTGTATGAACGTTACCTTGAAGTAGAAGGAGTAACGTATCATCATATTTTAAATTCAGAAACTGGATTTCCATTTGATAATGATATTGCGGGAGTCAGTATTATTTCCGAGAAATCTATTGATGGAGATGGCTTGACGACAATTGCTTTTGCCAAAGGAGTTGAAGAAGGCTTGGCATTTATTGAAACAGTAGATAGTGTTGAAGCAATTTTTATCAGCCATGACAAAGATGTTTATATTACCAGCGGGTTAGAGGGGAAATTCCAAGTAACAAATGATGAATTTACATTAATGGAATCTAACTAAGAAACTGGCTTATGATTGTAGCCTAAAGGAAAGGTGAATGAAGTGTCTGTTCGAAGTTTTTTTAAATTAGTAGAAATTCAAACGAAAATAGCAAGTGTATTTCCTTTTTTAATAGGGATACTCTTTGTTTTATATCAATATCAAATGTTGGATATAAAAAATACAGTCATTTTCTTTATTTCTATGTTGGTGTTTGACTTAACAACAACAGCTATTAATAATTATATGGATTATCGAAAAGCAACGAATAACCATGACTACGATTTTCGGAAAGAAAGTAATGTGATTGGGCAAGCAAATATACCGGAAAAAAATGTGATAACAGTTATCTTCACAATGTTTACAATTGCTACTGGATTAGGTGTTTGGCTAGCATTACGTACAGATTTATTGGTGCTAGCTATCGGT
>DAIDKD010000177.1:6458-6730 GCA_027451065.1 Bacillaceae bacterium
TGTATTGGAATCTTTTATACATTTGGTCCAATTCCTTTATCCAGAATGCCTTTAGGTGAATTATTTTCTGGTGTTACAATGGGGCTTGGAATTACGTTTTTAGCTATCTACGCTAGTGCATATGAAATGGGAATTGCTAATATTGAATGGATAGGATATACGTTAATATTAAGTTTTAATTTAATAGAAATAGCAACAATTATCTTAATTGCGCTTCCTTCTATTTTTACGATTGCAAATCTGATGCTTGCTAATAATATTTGTGACCTGGA
>DAIDKD010000178.1 GCA_027451065.1 Bacillaceae bacterium
GCTCCACCTGTAGGACTCGAACCTACGACCGATCGGTTAACAGCCGATAGCTCTACCACTGAGCTAAGGTGGAATAAAAAAGACATACAATCATCTTATTACATTATTTTGTATTCGTCAAGAGTTTTTTAACACACATTATTTCTCTCTCAACAACGCTTATATAATATATTATATTTTCTTTCCCATGTCAACACTATATTTTTTGTCGTGATGTGCAGAATGGGCAAATAATTTCCATTCTACACATCACATCCACAAAAAATATACTTACTATATTATTTCCCTTGCTCTGTTGGTTCTAGCATAGACAGAGATATTCTTCCTTTCGTTACATCAACGTCTTCAATCCATACCTTTACAATTTGCCCTACTGATACAGCATCTAATGGGTGTTTTATATATTTTCGACTTAATTTTGATTTATGAACGAGGCCGTCCTGCTTCACTCCAATATCAACAAAAGCACCGAAATCAACTACATTACGTACAGTACCTTCCAATTCCATTCCCTTTTTTAAATCTTCCATTTGCAGGACATCTTTTCTTAAAAGGGGTTGTGGCAAGTCATCCCGTAAATCTCGTTCTGGACGAATTAACGCATCTACAATATCGTTCAATGTCATTTCACCGATTCCTATTTCGGCTGCTACTTCTTTTGGAGAGAGAGATTGTAATCTTACTTTCATTTCATCAGTTCCGATATCTGTTATGTTTAAATGCACCTGTTCAATCAACTTTTCTACCGCTTGGTAATTTTCAGGATGAATTGGTGTACGATCCAGAGGATTTTCACCGTCTACTACTCGCAAAAATCCAATACATTGTTCATAGGTTTTTGCTCCAAGTCTGGGAATCCCTTTTAACTGGCCTCTATTTACAAATTTACCTTCTTCTTCGCGTTTTTTCACAATATTTGCTGCAACGGTTTTAGAAAGACCTGATACGTATTGTAATAGCGATGAAGAAGCGGTATTTACATTTACACCGACCTGGTTTACAGCTGTTTCTACCACGAAATGCAGTGACTCCTGTAGGCTTTTTTGTGAAACGTCATGTTGGTATTGTCCCACTCCAACAGATTTAGGATCAATTTTCACTAACTCTGCCAGTGGGTCTTGCAGCCTTCTTGCAATGGAGACAGCACTTCTTTCCTCCACTTGTAAATCAGGAAATTCTTCCCGAGCCAAGTCAGAGGCTGAATATACACTAGCTCCCGCTTCATTGACAATAACATAAGAGATGTCTTGTCCTAGCTCCCTTAAAATATCTGCAATAAATTGTTCAGTTTCACGGGAGGCTGTTCCATTACCGATGGCTACCATTTCAATCTGAAATGATTGGATAAGCTCTTTGACTTTCGCTTTCGCTTCTTCTTTTTTTGCCCGTGGTGGATGAGGATAGATTACATCGATTCCTAACATTTTCCCTGTGTCATCTATAACAGCTAATTTACAGCCTGTTCTGTAGGCCGGGTCAACACCGAGAACCTTTTTTCCTTTTATCGGCGGTTGCAAAAGCAGGTTGCGGAGATTTTCCGAAAAAATATGTATTGCTTGTTGCTCTGCTTTTTCTGTTAATTCATTACGAATTTCACGTTCGATGGAAGGCTGGATGAGACGCTTGTAGCCATCCTCTATTGCTTCTTTTATATACATTTGTGCCGTTGTATTCTTATGCCCTAAAACATTCCGCTCTAAATAACTAATAATCTCTTCTTGAGGCGGATGGATGTTTATTCGAACAACTCCTTCTTTCTCTCCTCTGTTCACAGCTAAAATCCGATGCGGAACAATTCGTGATACAGGTTCCTCGTATTCATAATACATTTCGTACACACTTTTTTCATCTTTTTCCTTATCTTTTACAGTTGTGGCAAACATAGATTTTCTGAAGGTTTCTTCACGAATCCATTTACGGAAAACAGCATTGTCAGCAATCCTTTCAGCGATAATATCCTCCGCTCCATGAATTGCTTCCTGAACAGTTGCAACCCCTGTCTCCTCTGATAAAAACTGCATCCCCTTGTCTTCCACATTTTCAACAGGGAAAGACAACATCCACTCTGCAAAAGGTTCCAGTCCCTTTTCTTTCGCAATAGTCGCTTTCGTTCTCCGTTTTTCCTTATAAGGACGGTATAAATCTTCTACTTCTTGTAACCTTGTTGCTTGGACAATTTGTTTCTTCAGTTTATCTGTTAATTTTCCTTTTTCTTCAATTAGGCGAATTACTTCTTCTTTTCTCGCTGCCAGCTGATTCGCATAGTTCCACTTTTCTAAAATTGTTTTGATTTGCACTTCATCCAGAGCGCCAGTTGCCTCTTTACGATAGCGGGCAATAAACGGCACTGTGTTCCCTTCCTCTGTTAAGGAAATAACACTTCCAACTTGCTTACTTGAAATCCCCATTTCCTTTGCTAATAATGGAATAAAAGATTGTTCCATTGCTTCATCCTCCTCACAAAAACACCTTGGTCAATTCACTAAACATGTTTTGCAAACAAGAACGGACAATCTGAAAAACTCCATCTCACTGAAGTCAACATGATTGTCCGTTCTTGCAGTTTTTAAAGAATGGGAAGTATTCCTATTCTTTAAAAACTGTTATTAAAATGCAATAAGCCCTAGACTGATTTGCAAGGCTTCGTCCACACGATCCATCATTTCTTCATCTAGGTGTGTGATTTTGTCTGTCAATCTTTGTTTGTCAATCGTACGTATTTGCTCTAATAGAATAACTGAGTCTCTTTCAAACCGGTACTTTTTTGCGTCAATTTCTACATGTGTAGGTAGTTTAGCTTTTTGGATCTGAGCTGTAATCGCTGCTATCACAATCGTTGGACTGAATCGGTTTCCAATATCATTTTGGATGACAAGAACTGGACGAACGCCTCCTTGCTCAGAACCAACAACAGGAGAAAGGTCTGCAAAATAAACGTCGCCACGTTTTACAATCAAATGATTACCCCCCGCTTACTAAGCGCTCTACAGTATGATCCGCTTCTGCTTCTGCGGCAAATGCCTCTGAGGCAATACTCAAATTAATCTTTGCCATTTCCATATATCCACTTCTCATCGATTCACGAATATGACGTTTCTTACGCTCTCTTAAATATAATTTTGTCGCTTGATAAATAAACTCACTGCGGTCTACATTTTCTTGTGACATCACATAATCTAGTTCCGAAATAAGCTTTTTTGGTAAGCGAACAATAATTTCTGACGTATGTTTTGATTCAGACATTCCAGCACCTCCACCATCAACTACAAACAGATACACTTCAGTCAGTATAACCATCCAATTTATATTGTAACATGATTTCATATCATTGCAAAGACTCTATACCTATTTATGTTTTCCATCTTTTAGGGAATCATTCTGCAAATTTTGGTAAGGGATAATCAATATCTATCCGCTATGGTGCTAAGTGATTTACAATTTCTACAACTGCACCCTTTTGGATATACACCCGCGGAACCCGCGAACTGAACAGACATACTACTTCATAATTTATGGTTTCTAAATAACTAGCTACTTCCTCCGCCGAAACTTCTGTGTCTCCTTGTTTGCCGATTAACGTAACTAGGGTACCTACTGGAACTTTTTCTGTTAATCTGATCATACATTGATCCATACATATTCGACCTACAACCGGAACTCTTTTTCCATTTACCAGCACAGAAAAGTCTTGTAGTTTCCTGAGCCAACCATCAGCATAACCGATAGGAATAGTACCAATCCACTCTTCAGCTTCCGCCTGGTAAGTAGCGCCATAACCTACAGTATCACCTTTTGAAATTTTTTTTATATGGGCTATCCTGCTATGAAGAGAAAACGCTGGTTTTTTTTCAATTGGAATCAGAGAGTTCATTTCTACAGAAGGGGTTAATCCGTACATGATAATTCCCGACCGTACAGCATTAAACAATTTATCTTTAAAGCGAAGTAGCGTGGCGCTATTTGCACAATGAACCTTTCTCGGTTGAATTCCTTCTGCCTCTATCCATGCAAGCATTGTCCGAAACGTCTGGTACTGCTCTTCAAAATAGCTTGTGTCCAACTCATCAGCCGTTGCAAAATGAGTATATACCCCTTCTACATCAAATATTCCTTCATCCAAACAAGAAATAAATTCTTTTAACTCTCCCATTTCACGAATGCCAATCCGCCCCATACCTGTATCTAATTTTACGTGCAGGCAAACAGGCCGCTTTGTCTTTTTATGTTGTTTGGCCGCGTGTAACCATTCTGCTGAACAGGCAGTCAGGGTAATATCATGACTTACTGCCAAATCAACATCTTGCGGCCGCGTAATTCCCAGCACAAGAATCGGCGCAGTAATTCCTCTGTGCCGAAGAGCCAAAGCTTCATCCATAAATGCAACAGCTAATGAAGAAGCTCCTGCCGTTAGAGCTTCTTCGGCCACTTGCAATGCACCGTGACCATATCCGTTCGCCTTCACTACAGCAATAACCTCTGTATTCTCAGGGACATGTTTACAGATATTCTTTACATTGTTATATATGCTGTCAAGGTCAATTTCAATCCATGTATCACGATAAAAAGTTAATTGTTCCACACTCGCACCTCCATTTCACTAAAGCTACACTTCTTTTCTTCATTTTACAAGAAAAGAGGGAATTTTAAAAGGGTATGGAACAATAGTCAAAAATCAACTACTGCCCACACCCAAAGTACATTACTTTATCATTATTTTCCGTCTGTTTCCCCAACAGAGCTTGCTATCGTAATCATTTCATCTTGAGATAAATCTTCTGAAGCTAATAAATAATCTACCCCATCTACTGACCAAGAAATAGCTTGCGTTGTCATGTTTCCAATCACTGCACCTAAATCTACAGGCTCTCCTTCCGCTTGGATAGGCGAGCTTGTTTCTGCTACTGTTGCTTTCTCTTCCATCAGCGTAAATGATTTTTCTCCTTCGTAAGATAAAATAACTCTCTTGCTGTTCTCTGTTTCTGTTTCTTCTTCACTTTGTAACTCCACACCGTCCGGCAAGCTATCATCACTCGGGTAAAGGACAGCAAATGATGGATTATTCCCATCAGCAAGGGTAGGAACTCCTGATTTCTGTGCATTTTTCATACTTTTGTTCACGTCAAAATTACTTTTATCTATTTTGGCATCAAAATCTACTTTCGAAAATTTCACTTCTACTAACGCATTCTTATCTGCATCCAGTAGTTTCACTGACTTAGGAGCCAAATCCTTTTTGTTTATGACGATTTGTTGAGTTGGAAGTGCATTTGCATTTTGGTAGTTTGTTTTTGTTTCAAACACATAGCTGTTCTCTTTTGCCGTAAATTTCGCATCTTTATCTAATAAAATATCATTGACTAGTGACTCATATAAGTAAACTTGGCTACTATTTAACGGCCAGTCACTTTGGAATTTGAAGCTTTTATTAAGGGCTGGTGTGAGGACGAATACACCATCATCATTACGTAAAATAATTTGACTTTGTCCTTTTTCATCATTTTCTAAAGTGACTTTGTAATAAGATGGTTTTTTATGCAAAATCTCTACATCATAGGATTGCGACTGTTCTCCCGTCTTAATTGTTAGAGTTGCTGTCGCTTTATATCCTGAAAGATTCTCTACCTTACTATCTAAATCCGATAACACATCGTCTTTACTTTTCTTCCCGCACGCTGTCATTGCCAACATCAAAACAATAGTAAGGCATATGACCACTAGACGCTTCTTCATGTTATTCCCCATCCCCTTTGTCTCATTGTCTATGAAAATATATGAGACAAGGGATGGTAATATGCAGACTAGCTTTCAATAATTACTTGGGCAACGGCATAGGCATCACTGTGAGAAATAGCCACATGAACATGGTGGGGCGAAGGACTCTTGATGATAGGCTTGCCATTTTCATCAGCCAGTACTTCAATATCTAAAAAGCCGACATCTTTCCCGATGCCAGTTCCAACAGCTTTGGCAAACGCCTCCTTCACCGCGAAACGACCAGCTAAAAATTCAATTTTTCTCTTTTGCGACAGCGCCTCAAACCTTGTCTGTTCATTCTCTGTCAAAATACGAGATACAAATCGAGGCTGTTTTTCCACAGCTCGAGAAATTCTAGCTAATTCAACAATATCAATTCCAATCCCAATAATCATGAACCACCCCTCCTTTGAACGAGAAAAAACGGACAACCTATAAAATTGTCCGCTTCCTCAAGGCATTACTATATATCATATCACGAAATCAGGATAGATAATCCACCAAATCTTCATAATTATCTATCCTTCATAATTTATTAAAAGTGGGCGCTTTTTGCCCATTTTTAATAAATTATTTGCTGGTTCTTGATTTATTACCAGAATATCCGCTACGTTTACGGTCTCCGCCGCGGTCACGATCTCGGTTACGGTCGCGATCTCCGCCACGTTTCTTCCAGTCACCGTTTCTGCTACCACTGCCACCGCGGTTTTTCCAATTGCCTCCGCTACGGTTATTGCCATTACCTCTTCTGTTCTTATCACCTTTCGCAACAACTGGTGGTTCTGATGTTAATTTCACAGCACTTCCACTTGGCTCTTTTGTTAATGCTTTTAATGCTGCTGCTACAACAGTTACTGAATCATGCTCATCTAAAAGCTCTTCTGCAAGACGTTTGTAATAAGTTAGGTTATCTTTTTCCATTGTTTCCACTAACTTATCAGCAACCATGCGCAATTGGCTTTCTAATGCATCA
>DAIDKD010000179.1 GCA_027451065.1 Bacillaceae bacterium
TCCCGAGGAATTTGCGGAATTAAAAGAAATTGCGTTAACAAAAGGGTTCAGCCATTGTGAATCTGGGCCACTGGTGCGATCATCTTATCATGCGGATGAGCAAGTGTCTGCGGCTAAAGGAGCTTTAGGGTAAAAATCAAGAATGATAAAAAAAGCTAGATTTTTAAATGCTCTCAAACTAAGGTTTGTTTGAGAAGTAATTTAAAATCTAGCTTTTCTTTATTTCACTCGATTTGAAGAGGGGGTTTTTTTATATCGAACAGTTAATACTTCCTTTGTCATCGCTTCTCACTCCCGCATATCATTTTTCGTAGGCTATATAAATTCATAAACAAAACTGTCATCGTACCTAATAAAAACTAACTTAAGAATCTTACAAAGTAACCTGCCAAGTCTCATCTGGCAGGTCACATAACGTACTTTTATATTCCTCTCATTACTGTTGTAAATCAGACAAAGCAAGATTTAATTCCAGCACATTCACTCTCTCTTCCCCAAATACACCTATTTGTCGTGACTGGATGTGTTCATCTACCAAGTCATTTAGTGTTCCTTCATCCAATCCAGTAGCTGCGGCAATACGCGGTATTTGAGCCTTTGCTGCTTCCGGTGATAAATCGGGATCAAATCCAGAACCGGATGTTGTAACCAAATCTGCAGGAACATTTCCTTTTACATCTGGATTTTCTTCTTCAATCCCTTGTACTGTTTTTTCCAAGACTTCTATGAAACTATCAGATGCTACCGCTGCGTTGGTAGCTGCTGATGCTCTTGGATCAAAGTTTGCTGCTGAGGCACGTGGGTGAAAATAAGCAACTGAAGTAAATTGCTGTGCCAACAGCTCAGAACCGATTACTTCTCCATTTCTTTCTACTAAACTACCATTTGCTTGATGTGCGAACAATACTTGTGCAAAGCCCGTTGTTACAAGTGGGTATATCAGCCCACATAATATCAAAAATACGACAGCGGCTCGAATAGCTGTTATGAAAGGTTTCATAAGTTTCTTCTCCTTTCTTTCCACGATATTTCCCTTCTTGTTCGTCCAGTGCAAGCGGCAAGTTTCCCATGAGAGAACTTGTTCAAGCCGCTACTGTTACACTACCCCTATCACAACGAGAATCAAATCAATGACTTTAATACCAACGAATGGAATGATGACTCCTCCTAATCCGTATAATAGAAGGTTGCGTCTTAATAATTTATTGGCTGTCATCGCTCTGTATTTTGCTCCTTTCATTGCAATGGGAATAAGGAGCGGAATAATAATCGCATTAAAAATCAATGCTGATAAAATAGCCGATTTTGGAGAATACAATTGCATGATATTCAACGTCTCCAGTTGCGGCATTGCCAAGATAAACAACGCTGGAATAATAGCGAAGTATTTTGCAATATCATTGGCAATAGAAAAAGTAGTGAGTGATCCGCGAGTAATTAACAATTGTTTCCCAATTTCAATCACTGATAATAACTTCGTAGGGTCACTGTCCAAGTCAATCATGTTTGCCGCTTCTTTTGCGGCGATTGTACCTGAGTTCATTGCCAACCCTACATCTGCTTGTGCCAAGGCGGGCGCATCGTTGGTACCATCTCCTGTCATTGCTACCAATTTCCCTTGCGCTTGTTCTTTCTTGATTGCTTCGATTTTATCTTCCGGTTTTGCCTCTGCAATAAATTCATCTACCCCTGCTTCACTGGCTATTGTTGCAGCAGTTAGCGGGTTATCTCCAGTACACATAATGGTTTTTACACCAATTGCACGAAACTGTGCGAATCGTTCTTTCAGTCCAGGTTTGACAGTATCTTTTAGGTAAATAACCCCATATATACGATTATTTATCGCAACAACTAATGGTGTTCCCCCTGCTTTGGCAATTTCATCTGTTTTGCTTCCCAAGTCCTTTGGAACGTTGCCACCTTTTGCTTCTATATATTTTCGGATAGCATCCACTGCGCCTTTTCGTATTTCTGTCCCGTCTGTTAGTGTCAATCCTGACATGCGTGTATCAGCTGTAAACTCTATAATCGTTGCCCCTTCGTATTCTCCTTCGTCCCAATAAACATCTTTTAGGTTGGCCAGTTCTACAACTGAACGTCCTTCAGGAGTGCCATCTTTTACAGAAGCTTTTAAAGCAGCAAGTGTCGCTTCTTCTTCCGTTACTTCTTCTACGGGAATAAATGCTGCTGCCATCCTGTTCCCAAAAGTAATTGTTCCTGTTTTATCCAAAATCATCGTATCAATGTCACCGGCGGCTTCTACCGCTTTCCCGGACATTGCCAACACATTGAATTTTGTTACCCGGTTCATTCCTGCAATACCGATGGCAGATAATAATCCTCCAATGGTTGTAGGAATTAAACATACTAGTAACGCAATAAGTGTTGCAGCGTCTAATTGAATATCCATGAAGTTTGCGATTGGAACCAAGGTCATCAAAACAATGAGAAAAATCAGTGTCAGTACTGTCAATAAAGACGTTAACGCAATTTCATTCGGTGTTTTTTGACGAGAAGCTCCTTCCACTAACGAAATCATCTGATCTAAAAATGATTCCCCTGGATCAGTAGTAATTTTGACTAAAATATAGTCGGAAACGACACGTGTCCCGCCTGTGACAGATGAAAAATCTCCGCCGGCTTCCTTGATGACAGGTGCCGATTCACCAGTGATTGCTGATTCATCTACAGAAGCCAATCCTTCAATGATTTCACCGTCTGAAGGAATAATTTCTCCTGTATCAACGCGTACCACATCGCCTTTTCGAAGCTGGGTAGATGAGACTTCTTTCGTTGTTCCATCTTTTTGGACAAGTTTTGCGACAGTATCTTGTTTTGTTTTTTTCAATGAATCAGCCTGTGCTTTTCCTCTTCCTTCTGCAATTGCTTCAGCAAAGTTTGCGAATAAGACTGTAAAGAAAAGGATAAAGAATACAGCAATGTTATATCCTCTTGCGACAGTGCTTTCTCCAAATGCATTTGGGAAAAAAGCAAGAATCAGTGTGACAACTGTACCAATTTCCACAATAAACATAACTGGATTTCTTACCATATTCACAGGATTCAACTTTTTGAATGAATCAACAATTGCTTGTATGGCCATTTTATGAGAATTTTGTTTGGCTCCCATTTATTATCCCCCCATATTGTCCAGTTTCACTTTGTTTTTATAAACTTAAAAATTCAGCGATTGGACCAAGCGCCAATGTTGGAAAAAAGGTTAATGCACCAATGACCAGGATAATCACCAGTAAGATACCAACAAATAATGGCGTATCTGTTTGAAAGGTTCCTGGTGTCGCAGGTGTGATTGGTTTTGTGGCCAGTGAACCTGCAATAGCAAGCATGGCTGTTATGGAAACATAGCGTCCCAACAACATGACAATCCCAAGTGTAATATTATAAAAATCTGTATTTGCGGCAAGCCCTCCAAATGCTGAACCATTATTGGCCGCTCCAGAAGTAAAAGCATAAATTACCTCGGTCATTCCGTGGGAACCTTCATTTAACATCGATGCCATTGCTCCATCACTTAAAAATGCGATAGCTGTCGGCACCAAAATAATGACAGGATGAACGAGCAACGCAACCGAAGCTAGTTTGATTTCACGTGCTTCTATTTTTTTCCCTAAAAATTCAGGTGTCCGTCCTACCATCAATCCACAAATAAAAACTGTAAGAATAACATACAGTAATCCATTTAACAATCCGACCCCTTTGCCGCCGAAGACGTTGTTCAGCATCATTTGGGCCAAAGGAACAAGTCCTCCAAGCGGAGTTAACGATTCATGCATATTATTTACAGCACCTGTAGTGGCAGCGGTTGTAACTGCCGTGAACAAAGCCGACCCTGGAATACCAAAGCGTACTTCCTTCCCTTCCATATTTCCTGAAATGCCAAGTTCCTGTAAGGCAGGAGTACCATTTTGCTCGGCAGTAAAGACAATTGTCAACATGACCAAAAAGATAATCCCCATTGTAGTGAAAATAACCCAGCCTTGCTTACGATTTTTCACCATCACGCCAAATGCATAAACGAGAGCTGTCGGTATAAGCATCATTGATACAATATACACCAAGTTTGTTAGTGCCGTTGGATTGGCAAATGGATGAGCTGCATTGGTTCCGAAAAAGCCACCACCATTTGTTCCAATATGTTTGATTGCCTCAAGAGCCGCTACCGGACCCCTTGTGATAATTTGCTCAAGGCCTTCAACTGTTGTTGCATTTACTGAACCTGCAAGTGTTTGAGGCACCCCTTGAAACACTAAAAATAAAGCAACGACGAAAGATAACGGTAATAATACTCTTGTAATCGTCCGTGTTAAATCAACATAAAAGTTTCCTAGGTTATCTTGCTTTCCAATAAGCCCGCGAATAAAAGCAATGGCTACCGCAAGGCCAGTGGCAGCGGATGTGAACATTGGAAAAGTAATTGCCGCCATTTGAGAAAGATAGGATAAACCATTTTCTCCGCTATAGGCTTGCCAGTTCGTATTCGTAATAAAAGAAATTGCTGTATTAAAAGCAAGTGCTACTGGCATGTTATCTATCCCCTCTGGATTGAGGGGTAAATTTTTTTGGAAAATTAAAATAAAAAACAAAGTCAGCGCCATGACAAGATTACTTACCAATACCGCTAGAATATATTTTTTCCAGCCCATGCTTTCTTCTCTTTTTATCCCAATGAGTTTATAAATCACATTCTCAAAAGGACCAAAAATTCGATCTAGCTTAGTAGGTTCATAATCAAATACTTTGACAAGGTAGAGACCGACTGGCTTTACCAAAACAAAAATGAGAGCCAACGTTATGATTATTTGTATAATCCCCATTTCGACATTCCCTCCCATACTTGATTTTAGAATTTTTCTGGTTTCATTAATACATAACAAAGATAGCCTACCAGTAACAATCCGATAATGCCTAATGCAACCATGATTCTATCCCCTTTTTTCATATTTAGTTAGCTTTGTCGAAAAATAAAATATTTTTACAAAAAAAGAACACTTAGGTTCCTCAGTGTTTAAAAAGCAACACAAAAGTAGCCTCCTCTCTGAACGCTTATGGGGTTAGCTGTCGGATTCGGGCTTTGAGAGTTAGCCCTACCTTCAAAGAAGGATTCACCCCAAGTGCTATGAAGAAAAGTGCAAGTGCTAGACATTTTCCCAATGCACAAAAATGGGTCCCCCACTCCATTGTGGATTCAGCGATTCAAGGTATATTTTTGAATCAATGCCCAGATTATACTCCCACCATATTTGGTTGTAAAGAATTTCAACTCTGTTGAGACATCTTATTTTTAACTAAGAATTACTATCTGCAACAATATGAATATCAATGCCATTTGTTTGTCTCATAATTGCATTTACGATGGAACCTTTAGTAATTTCCTCCCAACGTGTACGCGCCGATTGTCCTAATAAAATCTGTGTAATATGTTTACTCTTTGCTACTTCAATGATAATGTCCGCTGGCTTTTTATCCATGGCTTGCTCAATGAGAAAGGTTCCTTCAAATTGCTTGGATAATGTTTCCCAGTTTTGTGTGTGTTGGGATTGGTCGGCTAATGAATTTCTTGTTTTTACATTCAAGACATAGAGGTCTGCATCTAAGCGACTAGCCATTCTTGCACCTCTCCGAATCAGCTTCTCCCCAGAGTCAGCATATTGAACACAAACAAGAATCCGCTCTTTTATCCTAAGTGCATTTCCGTTGGCCTCACTGGAAACAATTTTTTCATCTACATCATCTGCAACTTCCCGCAGTGCCAATTCTCGCAATGCTCCTAAATTCGTAACCGTAAAAAAATTATTCAGGCTTCGTTCTACTTTTTCTGGATGATAAATTTTTCCTTCTTTTAAACGTTTTTGCAGCATTTCTGGGGTAATATCAACCAATTGAATTTCTTCCGCTTCGTGTAAGATAAAGTCAGGAACTCTTTCCCGTACAAAAACTTTTGTAATTTGCTGTACAATATCATGCATACTTTCTAAATGTTGAATATTCATCGCAGAGTACACATTTATTCCAGCATTCAGAATATCTTCTACATCCATGTATCTCTTTTTGTTTTTTGAACCTTTTATATTCGTATGAGCAAGTTCATCAATGAGCACAACATCTGGAGCTCTTTTTATAATAGCTTCCGCATCTACTTCAAAAAAATTCTTTCCTTTATATTTGATTCTCTTGAGAGGAATCTGCTCTAAATCTTTAATTTGCTCCTCTGTTTCTTTCCGGTTATGAGTTTCGATTAAACCAATCACAACATCAACACCGTCTTTTTTTAAATCATGAGCGTCCTGGAGCATTTTGAAGGTTTTTCCAACACCTGGAGCAGCACCTGTATATAATTTGAGTTTTCCCTTCTTCATCTGGTTGATTTCTTTCAAATATTCATCAGGGCTTCGCCTTTGAAAAGGTTTATGTTCTGAATCCACAGCTCTCACCTCCTATACAATATTTCAAGTGAAAAAAAGAAAGCCTTACCAAAACCCTATTGAGATATTAGCGGTAATCGTAGTCATATTTTATATCTGTATTATCTTTACCTGAGCCAGTGTACACTTCCACAAAATAATCTTTTGGATTGTCAGGGTTTACCCATATTTTTGCTTTCATATCATTTTGCCTTACGAGAAGATAGCTTGACCATATGTTTTCGCTTTTTACAAGATACGTTTTCCCGTGCATATCTTGATAGGT
>DAIDKD010000180.1:0-322 GCA_027451065.1 Bacillaceae bacterium
GTTCCCAAGATAAACGTATTTACATTGATATTAATTAGCAACAGAAGGTTTGTAGGTACGCTCAAAGGCTGACCGTACCTACAAACCTTCAAGAACGGACAATCATGATGAGACCAGATGAAAACGTGGTTTCATTGGATTGTCCGTTCTTGTATATTGAGTGGTAAAGTGTGACGAAGATAGAATCCAGAATAAGTTGGAGTGAAAATGATGACTAAATGGTATAATGTAGGGAAAATTGTGAATACTCATGGAATACGTGGCGAAATAAAGGTGATTTCTGCAACGGATTTTAAAGAAGAACGATACAAAGTTGGGAATA
>DAIDKD010000180.1:332-6675 GCA_027451065.1 Bacillaceae bacterium
TATGAATTTTTACAAATAATAACGAGCAAATTGATGTTGAGATAGCTTCTCATCGTACTCATAAAAACTTTGATATTATTTCGTTTAAAGGGCTTCATAATATAAATGATGTGGAAAAATATAAAGGATCAACTTTGAAAGTTCATGAAGAACAATTAGGTGCTCTGCAAGAAAATGAATATTACTATCACGAAATCATTGGCTGTAAAGTTCAAGCAGAAGATGGCGAAGAAATAGGCCAGATAGGCGAAATTCTAAGTACAGGTGCCAATGATGTGTGGATTGTAAAACGGAAAGGGAAAAAAGATGCCCTTATTCCGTATATTGAAAGTGTTGTCCTTCGTGTTGATGTTGAGAATAAAGAAGTAATGATTCGTCCGATGGAAGGCTTACTAGAATGAAGATTGATATTCTAACGTTATTTCCTGAAATGTTTTCTGGAGTCATTGATACATCTATTTTAAAAAAAGCACAAGAAAAACAAGCGGTAGAAATTAATGTTACTAACTTTCGTGATTACTCAACCAACAAGCATGGGAAAGTAGATGATTATCCATATGGTGGAGGGGCTGGCATGGTGCTGACACCACAACCGATTTTTGATGCTGTGGAAGATATCGTGCAGCAAGACGAAAACCCGCGGATTATTCTGATGTGTCCTCAAGGCGAAACACTGACCCAAAAAAAAGCAGAGGAATTAGCAAAAGAAGAACATATAATTATCATTTGCGGCCACTATGAAGGCTATGATGAGCGAGTAAGAGAGAATCTAGTCACAGATGAGATTTCCATAGGAGATTACGTATTGACCGGAGGGGAGTTAGGAGCAATGGTCTTAACGGACAGTGTAGTCCGACTATTACCTAATGTCTTAGGGAAAGAAGAATCTCACACCCAAGACTCATTTAGTACAGGATTGCTCGAACATCCCCATTACACGCGACCACCTGAATATAAAGGGATGAAAGTCCCTGAAGTATTGTTGTCTGGAAATCATAAAAAAATCGAAGAATGGCGTAAAAAAGAATCTCTGTGGAGAACGAAGGAAAGAAGACCAGAGCTATTAGAAGACTATCCACTTACTGAACAGGAGAAGAAGTGGTTAGAGGAATAATAGGAATTATTTTCTATAGAACGAAAAATCCAACCTAACGATGCTTTGATACTGCATTACTAGGCTGGATTTTTCGGCGTGCTGTGAGCAAAAAGTGCTTTTTACCCATTGTTTGCAGCACAGCTATTCTGTGATAACTGGCAACTTCTTTGGAGCACATGCTGCTTCAACTGATGTTTGCACTTGACAATATTCTCCATCTGTATGAACAGGTGTTTTTGTTTCTGTTGAAAGAGAAATATGGTGACCAGAGTATATGTGAACCCCTTTATACTTTGTGTGAGAACCAGAGAAAGCTGTTGGCAGTAAGTATAATATCGCAAGCTTACTGTACCCCTCAATGACACAGAGATCTAATACTCCGTCGTCTGTTCTTGCCTGTGGAGTAAGTTTCAATCCGCCCCCTTCATAACGTTGATTCATAATAGCAGCAAAATAGACCTTTTCGAAAGAGTGTTTCTTGATACCATCTACTGTGATCGTCATTTTTTTTGGCCTGAACGAAACTAATTGCTGTAGGGCAAGACCAGCATATGTTAATTTTCCAAGTTTAAGATGGTTCAGGATTTTTTTTATTCGGGAATCAAAAGCGGCAAGACATATGGCAGCGTCAAATCCCATTCCCGAGCTTACAGCGAAATATCTCGTCTTTTTACCGTATCGAAGCACACCGATATCTGTATCTGTAATTTTTTGGGGGGATAGAATCGTTTCTAGTGCTTTTTTCGGATTCACAGGCAAAGAGAGGCTTCTTGCAAAGTCATTACTTGACCCAGTAGGAATATAGCCGAAAACAACTTTTTCAAAATCTTGAATTCCGTTGACTACTTCGTTCACCGTACCATCACCGCCTAAAACGATGATGTTACATGGAGATTGCTTTTGGGTGATATTTTTCGCGATTTGTGATCCGTGTCCGTTATACTCTGTAAAAAATACTTGATAGTCAATTTGTTTTTCTATTATCAAAGGTTCTAATTCATTCCAAATTTTTTTCCCTTTTCCTGTTCGTGAGTTTGGATTTACAATAAAATAGTACATATAGATCTCCTTGGAACTTTTCTCAATAGTTAATAGTTTAGCATTTTTAACGGGAGAAATCTATTGCATTTTCATAAAAAGTTACTATATTATCTTGCAAGTAATGATAAAGTTATGTTATGATACATGTTGTGACTTGTATGAAGGCAAGTTGAATAAAAGGATGTTCCGCTGCAATGTAAATAAATTTTGTAAGAGCGTCTGTTAAGAAGGAGAGAATGCATAATGCAACATTTAATCGAAGAGATTACAAAAGAGCAATTAAGAACAGATCACCCAACTTTCCGTCCAGGAGACACTGTACGTGTACACGTAAAAGTTGTTGAGGGTACTCGTGAGCGTATTCAGATATTTGAAGGTGTTGTGATCAAGCGTCGTGGCGGAGGAATTAGTGAAACTTTCACAGTTCGTAAAATTTCTTATGGTGTAGGTGTAGAACGTGCCTTCCCAGTTCATACTCCAAAAATCGCTAAATTAGAAGTAATTCGTCGTGGTAAAGTTCGTCGTGCTAAATTGTACTACTTACGTGAGCTACGTGGTAAGAAAGCAAGAATCAAAGAAATCCGATAATAGTCACATTGGGAGCTTGTTTTTACAAGCTCCTTTTTTCAAATGCTAGACGTACGCACTGGAGGGGAATCGAATGAGAAAAAAACGGAAAAGTAGCGATAGTTCAGGGCTTAGACAAGTGTGGGAATGGATAAAGGCGTTAGTGATAGCACTGGTATTAGCTCTTTTGATTAGACACTTTTTGTTTACACCTATCGTAGTTGATGGTGTTTCGATGATGCCGACACTTCAAAATGGTGACAGACTAATAGCCAATAAAATAGGATATAGAATTAGTGAGTTAGACCGATTTGACATCATTGTCTTTCGGGCCACATTAGAGAAAGATTATATTAAGCGAGTAATTGGCTTACCAGGGGATCATATTGAGTATAGAGATGACCAATTATACATAAACGGTGTACCTGTTGAAGAAGAGTATTTGGCTGAGTGGAGAAGCCAATATAGTGACGGTCCGTTGACATCTGATTTTGAACTAGAAGCATTAACTGGGGAAACTGAAGTTCCAGAGGGTCACTATTTTGTGTTAGGGGACAATCGTCGTAATAGTGAGGATAGTCGAATTATTGGTTTTGTAGCGGCTGAAGATGTAATTGGCACAGTAAATTTTGTCTTCTGGCCATTAGGAGATATTCGAGTATTATAAAGCGAAACTTTTCTTAGCGAACGATTTTCTCGCTAAGAATTAGTAGAGCCAATCGGGCATTTACGGGCAGTTGATGTTGTTTATTACTGCCCGTTGATGCGGGATAAAGCGAAACCTTTCTTAGCGAACGATTTTCTCGCTAAGAATTAGTAGAAGTAGAGCCAATCGAGTATTTACGGGCAGTTGTTGTTCTTTTACTGTCCGTAAATGCGGAATCAAGTGAAAAAGTAGGTGAAAAGATGGCAGTAATTCAATGGTTTCCGGGTCATATGGCAAAGGCACGTCGCCAAGTAACGGAAAAATTAAAACTAATTGATGTTGTGATTGAATTGGTAGATGCGAGGTTGCCTCAGTCCTCACGAAATCCGATGATAGATGAAATTATTTCTCATAAGCCAAGACTGATGCTTTTAAATAAAGCTGACCTAGCAGATGAGCAGAAAACAAAGCAATGGATAGAATGGTTTGAAAAACAAGGAATCAAATGCCTTGCTATTGATTCTTTGACAGGAAGAGGGCTCAATCAAATTTTAAGTAGCTGTGAAGAATTGGTGAAAGAAAAGTTTGATAAGATGAAATCAAAAGGTATTAAACCTCGTGCTATTCGTGCGTTGATTGTAGGGATTCCTAATGTTGGGAAATCCACGATTATAAATAAATTGGCCAAGAAAAACATTGCGAAAACAGGCGATCGACCAGGTGTAACCCAGGCTCAACAGTGGATCAAAGTAGGAAAAGATTTAGAGTTGCTGGATACGCCAGGGATATTATGGCCTAAATTTGAAGACCAAGTAGTTGGCTTTCGCTTAGCTACGACAGGTGCTATCAAAGACACTGTCATTAATTTGCAAGATATCGCTGTGTTTGCTCTGGATTTTTTGTGTAAAAACTATCAAGGGCGTTTAAAAGAACGTTATCGCTTAGCGAATGTTCCAAGCAATTTGGAAGAAACTGAAGATATTGTTGAATTGTTTGATGAAATCGGAAAAAGTCGTGGTTGTTTGATGGGCGGTGGCATGGTAGATTACGACAAAGTGGCAGAGCTTGTGTTGAGAGAAATCCGTGCTGGAAGGCTAGGTAGACTAACTTTCGAGATGCCAAAGGAAGAACAGTAAGCTTTTAACTCGTGGTACGAGGGTTCTTAGTTTATATCTAAAAAGGATGATTATCTTTTCCGGCGGGTTGTATGAATTAGGTGTTTTTACCTATTTCATACAACCCGCCTTATTATTTTTAGTGGATGAGGAGAAAGTGATGAAAAAAACAATGAAGGAAATCCAAGTATTACTACAAAAAGAGCCTCTTTCTAATGAGGTAATTAAACAATTATATGAGGATGAAAGAAAAGGTGTTCAAAAACTTTTACAACGGTGGGAAAAGCGTCAAAAAGAAATAGAGAAACAAAAAGAAACATTCCTTGCTATGTCCACTTATGAAAATCAACTTAGGGAAGACGGAATTTTATTTATTGCTGGAATTGATGAAGTAGGGAGAGGGCCTCTAGCGGGACCTGTTGTAGCGGCCGCTGTCATTTTGCCAGAAAATTTTTATTTGCTAGGATTAGACGACTCGAAAAAGCTTAGTGAAAAGAAGAGGGAAGAATATTTTGATTACATTCAAGCGAACGCTTTAGCGATTGGAATTGGTGTAGTCTCTAACAAAGTTATTGATACTATCAACATATATCAAGCCACAAAACAGGCGATGAATCAAGCACTTGAAAATTTATCAATCGAGCCGAATCATTTGTTAATTGATGCCATGGAGTTGGAAGTTAATATTCCTCAAACAGCAATTATTAAAGGTGATAGCAACAGTATTTCTATTGCAGCTGCTTCTATCATTGCAAAAGTTACGAGAGATAGAATGATGAAAGAGTTAGGGGAAAAATATCCGGAATATGGATTTGAAAAGCATATGGGTTATGGAACGAAGGCACACTTGCTAGCAGTGGAGAAACATGGAGTGCTATCAGAACACCGCCTTTCATTTGCCCCAATCAAAGAGATGGATAAAAATTAAGCATTCAAACCTAAAGCATTTTTTTAGACAGAAGCATGTTACTCGTATACAATATGGGAGAAATATTTGGTATTTTTTGACAATTTAGCAGAGGCGACTTGTCATCTTGAGAAGGAGTCAGGTGTGATAAATAGTCATTTTTCTCTCTTTATCACATCCAAAGGAATTTCTTTTCGTTGGGTAGCCTAGTCGCTCTCTTGCTTGACAAGGGGGTATGGAGCATGAATATCCATGAATATCAAGGGAAGGAATTGTTGCGAGCATACGGAGTGACAGTACCTAATGGGAGAGTTGCTTTTTCTGTTGAAGAAGCAGTGGAAGTAGCGAAGGAGTTACATTCACCGGTAATCGTTGTAAAGGCACAGATTCACGCAGGGGGTCGCGGAAAAGCCGGAGGTGTAAAAATTGCAAAAAACGAAACAGAAGTACGTAAACATGCAAGTGAGCTACTGGGTTCCACACTAATAACCCACCAAACAGGACCGAGTGGAAAAGAAGTGAAGCGCCTTTTGATAGAGGAAGGTTGCGATATTCTCAAAGAATACTATGTAGGCTTTGTGCTAGATCGTGGTACCTCCCAAATTGTATTCATGGCATCTGAAGAAGGTGGAATGGAAATTGAAGAAGTATCCTCCAAAACACCAGATAAGATTTTCAAAGAATTCATTGATCCAGCAATTGGTTTGCAAATATTCCAAGCCCGACGGATTGCCTATCAAATCAATATTCCTAGTAGTTTGGTAGGGCAAGCCACAAAATTATTTTTAGGTTTATACAAAGTGTTTGTTGAGAAAGATTGTTCTATTCTTGAGATAAACCCACTCGTAACAACGGGAGATGGAAAAGAAGGCAGCGTGTCACTGCAGCACCTGCGCCATCTGGCCTCTCTGGATGATGCCGCAAATTCCCTCTTCCTTGATGATGCCCTCCAAACTTCCCCTGATGCCGTC
>DAIDKD010000181.1 GCA_027451065.1 Bacillaceae bacterium
AAGGCTGTAACTTTATCTCAAACCAGTTTTTGATATCAATTGATATTTTGTTTGGGCAGGTAAGCGTTGGAAAATCATTAACGCTAATAAAACAGTAATTATTTTATCAGGAATCTCCGAAAGCACTTGTACAATATATACAGAAGCAAAAAGAGGAATTCCGATTGCGTGGATTACTTGAACAATATAACTAGTTCCAGATGAAGTAATCCCGTTAAAAGCAAATGCCGCGATGATTGCTGAAACTGTAGCAGAGAAAAGCGTAATAATCAGAATAGCGGGCATCTTTTTCCATCCAGTAAAGAAATTCATTTTATATAAAATACCACCTGTTAATCCGACAGCGATTTGGGTGGGAATAAAAAAGTATCCGACTGGATCGAAGGTAGAGCCAGAAATAATGTAAGTAATAGCACCTGTGACGGCGCCATAAATAGGTCCCAATAAAAAAGTAGTAAGCAATGTTCCGACAGTATCAAGGAACAGGGGCAATCTTGTAGAAATTACGATAAAAGAGCCGACTACATTGAGTGCGACACATAGTGCAAGGAAGGTGAGCTTTCTTGTGTTCATATTCATTCCTTCTTTCATATTATTTCATAAAAAAAACGTACTAAGGTATAGTACGAGCGCTTCACAACTATTGTCCTTAGTTTTTTATAGAGGGATGGAATTTCGAACCTCTTCCACAAATCATTGTGGATTTTTTCTATTTTGTTAGCGATGTTGATTATAGCAATAAAAGTTTATTAAGTAAATATATATGCTTAATTATCAATTTTTCATTGTCATTCTGTGCAATAGGTATTATGCTATAGATATGAGGTTTCTTCCGTTCAATTTTGGATAGAATGCCTACACTTGTATAACCTAACGAATAGGATTATGATTGAGGAAAGGAGAGATGCAATATGTCTCTGCTACAAGGAATTTTAACTCGCCTGGAAAGTTTGAAGGAACAAGCAACAACCGGGGGAGAGGTTGCACAAAGATTTTTTGAAGTTGAAGGAGTACGTAAATGTAGTGTCAAATATTTTGATAAAATGGATACTTTTGAATTAGAAGTATACGAGCCAGGTGAAAAGCCGCAAGTATTTCAATATGACAATATTGATTTAGTAGCAATCGAAATTTTTGATATGATAGCGTAAAGTGAAAAAGTTAAAAAATACAAATTGAACTTTGTGAAAGAGAAAAATTCTTCATTAACATAGTTTGTTGGAAAGTCCAACTGTGATAAATGTAAAAAAATCACAGTTGGGCTTTTCGTTTGGGAATAAAATAATTACTGCTCATTCTGAATTGTATGAATTGTAAAAAAAAAATAAATGTTGTAAGCTTAGATGCAAAGGGTTACAATTTCACTAGGAGGAGGAACTCATGATTAAAAGAGATATTAAATTGACGCAAGAGGACAGATTTTTGTTGGCACACGCAATTTTAGAACAGAATTATGCGATAGAAATTATTTCAAGCTACCTCTCAGATGTTGAGCAGGGATATAAAACAATAGATGAAGACCTATATAAAAAGTATGTAGCCTTATATGACAAACTAAAAGCAGAGGCTGTTTGAGGAGGGGAGTTTTCTCCTTTTCAAACAGACCACCCCATTATTGTTTTAACCTTGATTACTGTTTTCCACGTCTTATAATACAGCTCACTTTTATATCCCTGAGCAAATGTCCTTTCTCTATGTTTTCCTTACGTTTTTTTATAAAAGCATTCGCTTCCAATGTAGTATATGCTACAATGGGAAGAGTAAGTAAAATGAAAGTTTTATCAATGGAGGAATTTACTTATGGTAGATTCACAGTATTTAGATTTTTCTCATAAAACCGTAGGAGAATCGCTTATATCTTCTGAGAAAGTTGCCCACGTACAACTTGGTAATAGCTTAGAACATGCGATGTTAGTCTTAGTAGGAACTGGTTATTCGTCCATTCCGGTTTTGGACGCGAAATATAAACTGTGTGGGTTAATTAGTACGGGAATGATTTTAAAGTCCATCATGGGATTAGAACGGATGGAGTATGAACGTTTAGAGAGCATGAAAGTAGAAGATGTAATGGTTACAGATATACCGACGTTACACATAAGAGACTCATTGGTGAAGGGTTTGGAGCACACAATCAACCATCCTTTTGTATGTGTTGAAAATGATGAAGGTTTCTTTGAAGGAATCTTTACAAGAAGAGTTCTTTTGAAGAAGTTGAACAAGTATCTTCTTCTCATGGAAAATATGAAGTAGGCGAAAATTTGTATTTTCCCTTGTTTTTTACTGCTCTGTTTGTTAGATTAAAGGTACTAGTCGTTTGAGCTAGGCAAGGAAAAAAGGAGGAAAATAAATGAACGCAAATGAAATTATTGCATTTATTGCAAACAGCAAGAAAAAAACACCTGTGAAGGTATACATAAAAGGTCAGTTAGACGGAATAGATTTTGGAAATGAAGTGCAAAGTTTTGTTGACGAAAAAACTGGTGTCCTTTTTGGAGATTGGGAGATAATCAAAGCTTTACTAGACAACAATCAAGAGAAAATTGCTGATTATGTAGTGGAAAATGATCGACGTAATTCAGCGGTGCCATTACTTGATATGAAAGAAATTGAAGCACGCATTGAACCAGGTGCTATCATTCGCGATCAAGTAGAGATTGGAAAAAATGCTGTTATCATGATGGGAGCAGCAATTAATATTGGAGCTGTTATCGGTGAGGGTACAATGATTGATATGAATGCTGTTCTTGGCGGGAGAGCAACTGTTGGTAAGAATTGTCACATTGGAGCAGGTGCTGTTTTAGCTGGTGTTATTGAGCCACCTTCAGCACAACCGGTTATCATTGAAGATGATGTATTAATTGGTGCAAATGTTGTTGTTCTTGAAGGCGTGCGAGTTGGGAAGGGTGCAGTAGTAGCGGCTGGTGCAATTGTAACAGAGGATGTTCCACCATATACAGTAGCAGCTGGAACACCAGCACGAGTAATCAAAGAAATTGATGAAAAAACAAAAGCAAAAACAGAAATCAAACAAGAGCTGCGTCAGCTAAATAAATAGAAATAAACGGAAGGGTGTGATGAATGGTGCTTTGTGACCATCAATCGCACCCCTTTCTGTTTTTAAAGAACAATAGAGTGAGTAGCTAACTAGGGCATTTTCCCTTTTCTTATTGTTATTTTTTTTATATAATAATCATCAAAAGGCATAAGATAAAAAAAGAAAGGGTCAGCGGCTAGTCCTTGATGCTGACGTAAAGAGGTGAATTATGAAGCCGTACATAGAAATTCGCAGAGATTTACATCAAATACCCGAGTTAGGATTCGAGGAGTATAAGACCCAAGCTTATATCGTGGAGTATCTTCAAAGCATTCAAACAAATTTTATGGAAATTGTCACATGGAAGACGGGTATATATGTGAGAATAAAGGGAACGAACCCAACGAAAACAATTGGCTATCGGGCAGATATTGACGGACTGCCTATTGAAGAAGAAACTGATTTGGAATTTGCATCTGTTCATAAAGGCCAGATGCACGCATGCGGTCATGACTTCCATATGGCCATCGCATTGGGTTTATTGACCGAATTGGTGAAAAAAAGAGTATCAGATGATGTAGTATTTATTTTTCAACCTGCGGAGGAAGGACCTGGGGGAGCGTTACCGATGCTTATGAGTGAGGAATTTAAGCACTTTAAGCCCGATATGATAATGGCTCTACATATCGCACCGGAATATCCAGTCGGAACTATTGCCACAAAGTGTGGAATTTTATTTGCTAATACATCAGAACTGTTTATTGATTTCAAAGGAAAGGGTGGTCATGCCGCATATCCACAACATACAAATGATATGGTTGTAGCGAGTAGCCATTTTGTTACACAGCTGCAATCTATTGTTGCTAGAAATATTGATCCACTAGATAGTGCAGTGATTACTGTCGGAAAAATAACTGGGGGAACTGTGCAAAATGTGATTGCAGAAAAAGCTAGGTTGGAAGGAACCATTCGCACTTTGTCAACAGAATCAATGGAGAAAGTGAAGGGAAGAATTGAAGACCTTATCAAAGGAATTGAAATAGGTTTCCAATGTGAAGCAAGCTTAGATTATGGTACAAAGTATTATCAAGTGGAGAACCATCAAGAATTAACAAAAGAGTTTATGGAATTTACGAAAACAACTGATATGAACCTTGTTGAGTGTGATGTAGCAATGACAGGAGAAGATTATGGTTATATGCTTCGAGAAATTCCTGGCTTTATGTTTTGGTTGGGAGTAAATTCTCCGTATGGATTGCATCATTCTAAATTACAGCCGGATGAAGAGGCAATCAATGAAACAGTAACATTTTTGAATGATTACATACGGTTTATTGCAGAAAAAAGAATTAACTTTAACAGGAGATGATACGATGAGACTGAAAGATCCAATGCCCTCACTAGAAGGTGCAACAGAAACCTTAAATGGTGAAGTGAATCGAGAGCAATTAATTGGTAGTAAACCAATCCTTATTCACTTTTGGGCAGTCAGCTGCCACTTGTGTAAGAAGGCGATGCCCAATGTGAATGAATTTCGTGACAAATACAAAGATAAACTACATGTTATTTCTATTTATATGCCCCGTACAGAAGAGGATATGAATATGGAACTAATACAAGAAACAGCGAAGGAACATGACATTACTCAACCTATTCTCATTGATGGGCAGCGTACCATTGCAACAAACTTTGGCAATAAATACATGCCTGCATACTATCTATTTGACAAAAATGGGGAAATGCGTCATTATCAAGCTGGAGGAAGTAGCATGCAGTTTCTAGAAAAACGCTTGAATCGGATGTTAAATGAAATTGAAGCAGATAATGTATAACTACAACATAACAGGAGATTATTCAAAATGAAGGAACAAGAGTTTGCAGTCATTGGATTAGGACGATTTGGAGGAAGTGTTTGTCGGGAATTGGTTGATTTAGGGATGGAAGTAATGGCTATTGATAGCGATGAAGATCGTGTGAATCTTTTTTCAAATATTGCTACCCACGCAGTTATTGCTGATTCAACGGATGAAACAGTATTAAAAAGTTTAGGAATCCGTAATTTTGATCACGTAATAGTTGCCATTGGAGATGATATTAAAGCGAGCATTTTAACGACAGTTATTTTAAAAGAACTAGGTGTGAAAAATGTCACTGCAAAAGCTCAAGACGAATATCATGGAAAAGTACTGGAAAAAATTGGTGCAGACCACATTGTCCATCCGGAGCGCGATATGGGGATAAGAATTGCCAATAAAATAGTCTCTCATAGTATCCTAGATTATCTTGAATTGTCAGATGAATATAGTATTGTTGAAATTAGGACAAATACAAAAATAGCAGGAAAAACAATTGTAAAATTAAATATCCGTGCAAAATATGGAATCAATATAGTAGCCATCAAAAGAGGAAATGAAGTAATTGCTTCACCACAAGCTGACGATATCATAAAAGAAGATGATATACTTATTATCATTGGAGCAGATGAAAATATAGATAAGTTTGAGCGATGGTTGGGTTAGCTAGACAAGCAGCATATGGTGAGCAAAAAGCGCCCACCACATGCTGCTTGCCGAAAGCTCCAACCATCTTGAATATTGGAGAATCAGAGTGTAGTTTGGTTGGGGCTTTCTGTTTGAAAAGCAGAGATTAACTTTTTTTCTGTGATAAATATTTCATAAGAAGAACTGTTTTTATACTGGCTCCAATTCCGCCTAGAATTGCACCTAAAATAAATATTTTTGCGTTATTCTTTTGTTCTGTTGTCATCGATATCTCCTCCCCATGAACATGGAATCGTTTTAAATATTATAACATGAAAAGCGAGAATAATCTCACTCTTAAAGGGCAGAACCCTTTGTAGGTACAAATAGTTGTGACATATCTATCCCTTCGTGTTCGAGTAATGTGATTTTTTTATCGATGCCTCCAGCGTAACCTGTCAGACTGCCATTCGCGCCAACAACGCGGTGACATGGAATGATGATGGAAATTGGATTATGACCCACTGCTCCACCAACCGCTTGACTAGACATACTTGCTTTGTTCAGTCGTGTTGCTATCATTTTAGCAATTTCTCCGTAAGTAATGACCTCGCCATATGGAATCGCACATAAAATATCCCATACATCCTTTCGAAAATCTCCGCCTCTTGGTGCTAATGGCAAGTCAGAAATAGTGGGTTTTTGACCAGAAAAATACTTGTCTAACCAGCTACATGTTAAGATAAACACTGGCAAATCATTTTTTTCTGTTATTTCATCCGTAACAGTACGAGCAAAATATTTTTGACCTTCTAACCATAATCCAATAAGATTATCTCCATCACTTGCTAACATAATATTGCCGATTGGCGATAAATATTTCGTTGAGTAAATCATTTTTTGAACCTCCCTATGAATCTGCTAATAACAACTTATCTAGTTTTTGTACTTTTTGCAAGACTAATATCGAAAAAACATACAATCAGTAATCATTACAGAAAATAAGTGTGAGAGTGGAGATATTTTTTCGGAGAATAGTATTTAAAAATAATGAATAGTGTTATAATTGTAAACAAATGAAATGACCAATCAATCTCAATGATTCATTTGGAATTGTTAAGCAAAAAGTACAAGAAGAAATTGAGAATCTGA
>DAIDKD010000182.1 GCA_027451065.1 Bacillaceae bacterium
TTTTTAGTAGAACCATTTTTACTTCATTAGCAATTGGTACATCTATCTCTTCAAATGATAAGGAACAGTTATTATTTATAGCCTTTTTTTCTGTAAAGTAATCCAATACTTGCATACTAATATCGCGTTTACTATCTGTCTTCTTTAAACTCATTGCGATTGCCCCTCATACTCTTCAACTAATTGAAGAAGATATTTTTTAATTGAAAATACAGAAATCCAAAGTAGAAGAAAGAGAATAAATGAAATTATACTTATTACTAGCAATAATATCGAGCCAGGGACTACCACTTTATATTCTAGTACACGGTGGCTGAAAAAAGCTACAACTGTAAAAATCCCAGAATAAATAATCATCCGTTTTATCCTCATAAACAATGAATATTTATGTTTTATCTCTTCCAAATGTACCACTATTCTCACCTACCTCTATTAAACTTCATATTTTTTATTAGAAAAATCCAACTACGACCCCGATAAGAGCTAACACTATTAAAACTCCCATTACTTTCAACGGGGACATTTTCTTCTTTGACATTAACCACCAGCAAAAAATAACTAATACTAAAGGGAGTAGGTTCGGGAAAATCCCATTAATTACATCATTGATAACAAGCTCGCTATCTCCAGTGTTAAATTTCCATACAGTATTCAAACTTACATAAGATGCAGCAACTCCACCAACAACAACTGATCCTAATAGATTGAAAGATTCACGAGCTCTCTTTGCTGCTTCGCCAACTATTAGATGTACGGATGCAGTACCAAGATGATATCCTTTCATAAATACAAAGTAACTTAGTGCTGTCATCGTTATCATATACGTAAGAATATAAAATATCGGTCCTAATGGATTTCCTCCCTCTGATAATCCAATTGCAATTGATATAAGCAATGGAATGTACATTCCTGGAATCATAGCATCTCCAATCCCTGCTATGGGGCCCATCAAACCAATCTTAATACCATTGATAACTTCATCATCAATATCAGCGCCATTTGCTCTCTCTTCTTCAACACCACACATCATCCCATTGATAACAGCACCTACTTGAGGCTCTGTATTATAAAATACTGCGTGTCTCTTTAATGCTTGTAATTCTTCTTCTTTATTGCCACCATATAGCTCTTTAATAACCGGTGTCATTGATGCTGCAAAACCAAGAGCTTGTAACCATTCAAACGACATTGAGGATAAATTTCCAGTCATCCATAACCACCAAGATTTCCTTAATGTCTTCTTATCCAACTTTTTCACTTGATCTGCCATATTATAACTCCTCCTCTACATCTGACAGGGGTTCTGCTGTCGCTACTACTGTTTTTGTTTCTGAAAACTTAAAGTAGAAATAAGCGAAAAAACCACCTATTATCGCTAAAGCAATCATATTCACACCTAAAACAGCAATGAAAGTAAAGCCGACAAGGAAATAAATTAATTCAATATCCCTTTTTGTTACTTGTCTAAGGAGAATTGCAACCCCTACAGCTGGTAACATCCCTCCTAGCGCAGTCAAAGTACGCATGACAAATGAATCTACTGGGAAATACTCAATAATATTCGTTGCTAATGATGCTCCAAAATATACAATTAGTGCAGTTGGAATAAAACGATAACCAAATTGCGTAATTTGTGGCCAAACAAAATGATTTAGATTCAAACCTTTATAGTCGAGCCTATTAACTGCAGCAATCGCACGGTGATTCCAAAAAGAATTTGATAACATCATAAAGTTATGGAAAATTGTTCCTACAGCACCTACTGCAGTAGCAATGGCGACTGCCGATTCAATAGTTGCTCCACCATTAACCGCAAGTACTCCTAGTGTAACACCAATAAACGCTGCTGCATTTAAGTCTTGAGGCATTTGTCCCCCTGGAGTTACAAGAGCAATAAATACAACTTGTACAGCAACCCCTACAATAATTCCTGTTTGCATATCCCCAAGAATTAATCCAATAATAAAACCTGATACAATTGGACGTGTAAGCGTGTACCATCCACCAGTTAGTCCTACTACCCATGGGACTGAAAGTGAACCTAAGTATGCAAATATACCTATTAATATCGCTTGTAAAATATTAATCTCCATGTTCATCACTCCTATTTTTTACTTATTTTAAAATTTTGCTCCTTACATCACTCCACAATACACTTTTTCCATCAGGAACAAGTCTAAAATCAATTTCATACCCGTGCTCTGCCATTTTCTCGTATGCTTCAATTTCTTCTTGAGTAATATCAGCATTACTATTAACATTTACAGTTCCAGGTCTTGCACTTTGCGGTCCTACATTAACGGTGTTTGCTTTGATTTTTAAATTTGCTTCTGTTAATAACTTAGCCATTGTCATAGGATCCTTTGTAATTAAAAAATACTGTTTTTCACTTTTTTCAGCTTGTTCAATTTTGGTTAGAAATTCATCATAAGTATAAATAAGTGCTTTCTTTGTTGAGGCAGATTTTAATGCTGTTTTTAGAATTGGATCCTTCGCCGCCTTATCGTTAACTGCTAAAATTCCATCACATGGTTTTTCCATCGACCATCTCGTTACTACCTGTCCATGAATAATTCTGTCGTCAATTCTTACAAATGATATTGCCATAATTAATCTCTCCTTTTTATAAGTCTTCTTCTGAATCTTCTTCTATTTGAAAAACAGATATTCCATCTTTTGCTGTATTCAATATATTTTCTAAAGTAGCTTCTTCTAATTTAGCCGTTTCAAATAATAGAGTTAATAATAGTGGTAAATTCATTCCTGAGAGAATTTTTGATTTTTCTAGTAAATCTTTTTCAGATAAAATTGTCGCTACTGAATTATATGGCGATCCTCCCATTAAGTCTGCCAACACAATAATCTCATCTGCTCCACCAATTTCATCAATTTTCCCATTTAATTTTTCCTTAAAATTTTCAATTCCCATATCTCTTTTCAGACATAAATAATCAACATTATTTAAAGTACCGTATATCATACTTGCCGCCTCATACACACCTTCAGCCATGGTTCCGTGACTCACTAGTAATATTTGTCGCATAATTTCTATTCTCCTATTCGTTATTTAGCTCACCAAGTAACAGAATTCATTCTTACAATAACTAATTCTCTTGAAGCACAGGTCTTCCATCAATCTCTTTTACTCTTACTGAAAAGCCTTCCTTTTGAATAGTCCCATAATCATGCCCTGCATCGGACGGCCAACATGCGCCTACAGTTAAAATCTCTTCACCTGTATTAATTAAGCGGTGAGCAACATTTCTAGGAATATAATGAAGGGAACCCTCAGAAACCTTTTCAGCCCAACACTTGCGATCTTCATCCATTAATAGAAGCAACCCTTCACCTTTAATGCCCCAATAATATTCTGCACGGTTGCGAATTTCATGGAAATGTCCCTTTGTCATGAAATACTCGTTCCCTACTTTTCCTGAATGAATATAACTTGTTCCAAATAACAAGCCACCTTCTGCACCTTTCACAGGTTCATGTATTTCTACTTCGTATGCAATTTGATCTAAATCCACCTCCTCCAAAGCCTTTTGATCTTCAAAAATTCCTGTAATATCTCTTAAAGTTCGAGCAGACTTTACAACTTCCTTTCCTGTTAAACTTCCTGTTGTGCCATTAAAAAATGTACTTGCCTCTATTATTGTCATCATAAACCTCCTCTCACTTTACGGGGTAAAGTTCTTCCATTCTTGTTCTTTTACATACGGCTTAGAAACAAATTGAAATAATTCAGGATTTTTTTCAAACTGTTTATAAATAGGAACTCCTTTTTCAATTCCTAAATAACTGTAATCATTTGGCGTTTTACGAATAAGCTCTCCATTTTCATAATTATCATTATGCTCCCACTTTATTTCATCTTCTTGTAAAAGCGGATACCACGCTAAACCTTTATGAGCTCTCACATCATCGTATTCAAACCCATACTCTCTATCACACCAAGCACCAAAAGTTAATGGATCATTAGGATTTGCACTAATTGTTGCATGTGCCCAATTAGGAGGAACGATTACAATATCTCCCGGCTTAGCATGTACAGCAAAGCATCTGCCAGGATTGTCTTTTGCGGTTTCTTGCATATAAATAATCGCTTCCCCTTGCCAAATCTCATAGATTTCTGGTGGTGACCAGTTACTATGACTGGAAACAGCATGAATATGTCCTTGACTACGTATCGGCTCCTTACCTAATCTTCCTTCCGCGTATGTAACAACACCGAAAAGCAACATTTTTTCTTCCAAAATATCTTTATGCTCTTCTTTTCCTACATCCATTGCAATGGAGTATACAGTTTCTGGTCCATCTGCTTCAGGATCTCGCAAACTTTTTCGAATATCATCTAATTTTCGATTTTCAACTGTTGGTCCAAATACACCATCTCCATAAACAAAACCTAAAGGATTGTTTGTATAAGTAATATCAAAACCAGGATAAAATTTAATCATATTTCTTTTTCTCCTTCTCACCCCTGTCACCTTATAGATAAAAATAATCTTTTACCTATAAGGTGCTTCGGCTTTTCTTAACAACGAACAAATGCTTTCAGTGTTGCAATTTCTTTCCCCTCACTTAAACCATATGGTCGAATCGTATATTCTTTTACATTTTCAGGAATAATGAATGTTTCCGCATAGTGGATTACAAATGGTTCAAATGCATTTGTTGGGCTTTCCACAATTGCTTCTTCTCCTTCAATTAAATTTAGTACGTTTACACTTCCATATGTTTCATGATGTACTTTTTTCGTAAACCAGTGTCGGCGAGTTTCGATAAATTCTCTTTCATGAAGACCAGTTCTTTCCTCCCTCCATCCTTCTCCTTCACTAATTGACTCGATTCGATTTACTAGATTTTCGTTCACCCAATCTGTTGTTCGATCCCATTGAATAACTTTTTCACCATGTTCAATGTGCACAGGTCTCGGCTTCCCATCTAAACCAAAACGGTCCCAATCCCATAGCTTAAATGTAAAAATATACGGTGTTGCACTAATTTCAAGCACCATGCTTCCGCTACCAGAACAGTGAATTGTTCCAGCCGGGATTAAGAAGTGATCATGTTTTTTAGCTGGAATTTTATTAATATATTTTTCATCTGGGAAAGATATTTCACCACGTTGGGCACGTTTTAAATCTTCTATCATCTCCTCTTCATTGATATTATCTTTTAATCCTAGATACACATAAGTTTCATCTTCTGCATCTAGCATATAGTAGCTCTCATCTTGCGTATAATTCATTCCAAATTTATCTTGAATATATTCTACTAACGGATGTACTTGTAAACTTAAATTACCTCCCCGCATCGTATCTAAGAAATCAAAGCGAATTGGGAATTCAGTTCCAAATCTTGCATGCACTTTATCCCCCAATAATTTAACAGGCTCATAGAATACAATATTGATAGAAGGAATTTCTACTCTTACATCACCGTATTGTAAATACAAGCTGTTCTCTTCAGGAACTCCGTCAAAGCTCCAAGCATAATTTTCTTTTTCCGGATCTAACCCGCAAACTTCTTTCATCCATTGTCCTCCCCAAACTCCTGGATCAAAGTAAGGTACTAGTCGAAATGGTCTATTCACCGCTGCTCTCAAACCATATAAGAACGCATTTCCTGAAATCATTTTCGGATTATCTTTTTGATTTGTATCCAATAAATAATCGATTCTATTAAACATTTCCTTCTTAATGCGATCTGCCGTACGCCACTCAAAGAAATAACCACGTTTATATTTTCTTAAAATATCTTCATCATGATTATTGGCTTTCCAGTTACCCATTTCTTTACTGCGGTAACGTGCTTGAATTTCCCATCTTGCTAAATCAGCATATATTAAAATGTCTGCATCACAAACTTTACTTGCACCAAATCCATATACAAAGATTATCCCTGATTCAACATTGTTTATTTCCGTGTTTGCCTTCTTTAACTGAACTGGGTCTATAAATTCATCAATCGTAAAGTGACTCATAACTCCAAACACTCGATCATCTGTTAATGTTCTTTCAATCATAGCCAATACTTTTCCTTCATCAACAGTAACATCATCAGCATCTATTACTAATGCTGGATTCAGTGATTTAAATGCGCTTATAATTTCCTCTTTTCGCACACCTGGATACGTTTCAACTACAATTTTTACTTTTTCTTTATTTAACTTGCTGACAACATATTTTATCTCATTAACAATTTCTGAATATCCTTGCCAAGCTTCTTGATTCATCTCACTAAGGTGGATAGTTGGTTCTTTGTCATAATTGGATTTTCTGTTTAAATACATGAAAAAGTCTCTCCTTCATAAAAGTAATGATGTCATAACATTTAAATGTAATATTCAACAATATCTTTATTACTGATTGAATAAATTATGTATATCCAAATAATACATAACACTATTCTACCTATATTTAACAACATTCAATCAGTTTCTTTGAAATAACAATTTTCTACTCGTTACTTTCATTCAAATTTGTTATAACATTTCATCTTGATTTAATAGTAAACGATTTCAATTATTTTTTCAAGCATAAATTTACAACTTTTTCATAATTGTTATA
>DAIDKD010000183.1 GCA_027451065.1 Bacillaceae bacterium
GATATCGACAGCTTTTCTGATGTGTATTATTTTTATGAAATATTTAAGAAAACTGTCGATATCAATTCAATAGAAGAATATTTAAAAAATGATTATGTAGATGATTTTTCAACACTCTACGAAATGGCTATTTTTGATACTTTAGAACATCCATTTGCAGAAACTGTCCAAGAATCACTTGAAGAAGGACTTACAGTAGCGGAGGTTGAACAATTGTATGCTATAGAGTTCTCAACGACATATACGCCTTCCGTTGAAGAATTACTAACCTATTATGGTTATGATTTTGAGGAAGGGAAAACTGCTTCTATTGGAGATGTTTTCCATGCCATGGATGATGAAGGGATGCATGTTCTTCTTGTTAACGATACAGTTACAATGGAGACAAATGAAGAACAATTTATAAATTTATATTTTTCAGAACATTACCATTCTATTAAAACTGATATTATTAATAATGCTAAAAGTAAATATGTTATAAAATATCACTAAGGTAAAAACCATAAAAAAGGGATTTTTCAACTAAAATGTAGAAGATTTTGTTGTTAATTTGCCGAGGGATAAGGGGATACTTAAGAAACCTTGTCCCTCTATTTTTTACAAGAGTCTTAATTGGAGGAATTTTTGATTCCCAACTATATTTCTTAACATATCATTATTTTTCATATTTTTTAGTGCAAGTTCTTTTCTATTGAAAATACAAAAGCGCTTAAGTGAGACTGCTGTCCATTAGCATACCTCACTTATTTGCTTCAATAATTTTTAGACAGTGCTATATTTATGTCTCTATCCAAAACGGAAAATCTTTATCCGCCTTTTTAACATACAATTCAATTAAGTTCGAACGCATAGATTGAAAAATATTTACTAATTCTGCCTCCCCTATAATAAAGTCAGAATCTTGCACATTCAGTTCCCTAGCCAAAATATAGAGTATGTTTTCTGTACCTTCTCTTGTTTTCAATTTATTAATAAGATTTCCCACTAATTCTTGTTCATTAAAAGTATACTTATTCTCTCTTTGCAAAAGTAGATACACACGATATTTCTAAGCAAGCCATGTTTGGTTTATACGCTTGGATTTATGAAAGTGAAAGTCAGCGTATTAGTGATAGAATCAAATCTGTATTCCATATGAAGCACAAAAGCGGTAAATTCATTGGTAGTATTCCTCCATATGGATATAAAGTGTCAAAAGGACAGTTAGTCCCCAAAGATGACGGTACAGTGAAGATAGTGCGAGATATTTTCGGTAAATATTTAGATGGTTGGGGACACGATAAAATTGCTAGATATTTAAGCAAAAAGGGTGTCTCTACACCTTCTCAAGTGGCTGGGAAACGTAATGCAGGTCTTTATTGGCACGGTTCCTCTGTCAAACAATTATTACAGAATCCTCATTATATTGGCGATTTAGTGCAAGGTAGAGAAACAAGCATGAGTGTCACTAATAAAAAGAGAAAAGAAAAATGGCTCTGAACTTAAGCCACCCAAACATGATAAATAAAATGGAATCAAAAACCAAAATAGCCGAAAAGAAGAGTAAAGCTCGACTACAATCCATTGAAAAACAAATAACACAACAGAAAACCATGAAACAAAATGCTTTGCAAAAATTCGTTCAAGATGATATTTCAAAAAAGGACTATGATAATTTTGTTCAGATAATCGAAGAGAAACTTCAACACCTAGAATTTGAAAAAGTAGAAATCCAAAAAATAATGACAGAAAGTTATTCTACAACTAACTTTACTGTCATTAAGAAACAATTAAATGAATTTTTGCAGTTCAATTCACTAACAAAAGAAATGTTATTACGTTTCGTTGAAAGAATTGAAATATCAGAGAACAAAGACATAAAAATCTTCTACAAATTTACAAAGGTTGAGGGGCTATAATCCCCTCAATTATCTTTTAAAACCATCTGTGAAATGCACTCAACATGTGTGGGGTGGTCTTGACGATGGTTATACCTACTGGTTATTCTCATTCATCTCAATATAGCGATCAAAGTCACTTTCAAATAGCCTATCCTGCTTAATTCGATATTTTTCAAATTCACTTTCAGCAAATGATTTCGCAAGTTCTGCCGCACTACTACGCATAATGTCCTTCTTTTTCTTAGACGTCAAAACGGGTCCCTCCTATTCTTTTACAATTTTTAGATATCATAATTATAATCGATTTTCCATATGAATTGTCGTTTTTATTTGAAAATTTTCTATCCTTTTTTCAGATGGAAAGGGTAGAATTGTAAAGAGGTAACAAACAGAATTACCAAGTAATAACCCATCACTTGGTATGATCAGCAAAGTGAACCCAAAGCCCAGTCTGCTGAAAAAAAGAGACGAAAATCAAAACAATAAAAAATCGCGAGGAAAAAACATCCATTTTCCCTCGCGATTTTTTATAGCAGAGGCTTTTGAGACAGCCCGCTTCCCTCTCTTTCAAACCCCTATATTAAATAAACAAATTCAACCCAGCCTTCTCTGTATCACCAAGATATGTCGCTACACCGCCATACTCAACACCATCTAGCAATTCTTCCTTCTTAATTCCCATAATATCCATGCTCATTGTACATGCAACCAATTTAATTCCTAGCTGTTGCGCTTTTTCAATCATCATTTGCAAGCTGTCTACATTTTTCTGGTGCATCACATGTTGAATCATTTTTGAACCCATTCCACCAAAGTTCATGTTTGAAATCGGTAAAGAAGAAGGTCCGTTTGGCATCATCATGGAGAACATTTTTTCCATTCCATCTTTTTCTACTTTCGGAGCATTTTCTTTCTTAATGACATTTAATCCCCAGAAAGTGAAGAACATTGTTACTTCTTTCCCCATAGCAGCCGCTCCTGATGCAATAATAAATGAAGCCAATGCACGGTCTAAGTCTTGACTAAAAACAACCATCGTTGAACCATCTTTCACTGTCGCTTCACCTTTCACAGTTGGTACTCCGCTTCCTTTTTGAAGACTTGCTTTTACTGTCTTCCCTTCAATAGAAGCGGAAATAAATGTATTGTTTGTATTTTCACACCATGATTGAATATCACTGGCAAAGCCGAAGTCAGAAGCAGTAATATGCAATACTTCCCCATCTTTCATGCTATCTATGGTTTCTTTGACCTTTAAAATCGGTCCCGGGCATTGTAGTCCACATGCATCCACTTGAATTTCTTTTACTTCTTTTATTTCTTTCGTTTCCGTTGTTGCTGCTGTTTCAGCTATTGCTTTTTCCAAAGGAGAGGCACCTTCTTTCTTCGCTGGTTTCGTATATTTATAAGTTTTATAGCCGCCATCAACATTTTTTACTTGGAAGCCATGTTGCATGAGAATTCGCGCTGCTACATAACCACGTAAGCCAACTTGACAGGAAACGTAAATCACTTGATCCTTTGAAAGCTCTGATAATTTTTCACGAATTTCCCCTAACGGAATATTTATAGAACCTGGAATGATTCCACCTTCCCGTTCAATTGGTTCCCGTACATCTATTAATAGTCCGCCATTGGCAACAATTTCATCAATTTCATGCCATTGAACTGTTTCTGCATTTTCTTCTAATATATTAGAAGCGACATAGCCTGCCATATTCACAGGATCTTTTGCCGATGAGTATGGTGGCGCATAAGATAATTCTAAATCTGGTAAATCAAAAACAGTCAAGTTCCCTTGAATTGCAGTGGCAATCACATCTATCCTTTTATCTACTCCATCTGCCCCCACTGCCTGTGCACCGAGAATCTTTCCTTCTCTGTTGAAAATCAATTTCAGTGCAATTGGTGCAGCACCTGGATAATAGCCGGCATGGGAATTAGGATGTACATGGACAACTTCATAGTCTATGCCAAGGCGTGTGAGTGTTTTTTCGTTATTCCCTGTAGATGCTACTGTCAAATCAAAAACTTTCGCAATAGATGTCCCAACTGTTCCTTTATAAGAAACGTCCTTCCCATTTATATGGTCTGCCACTAAGCGACCTTGTCGATTGGCTGGCCACGCTAGTGGAATCATCGTTGGCTGTTTGTTGATATAATCTTTTACTTGAATGGCATCACCGATGGCATAAATATTTTCATCAGCTGTTTGTAATGTGTCGTTGACAACGATTGTATTTCTTACACCGGTTTCCAATCCAGCATCTTTTGCCAACGAACTTTCTGGTGTCACGCCGATTGCCAGTACAATCATGTCTGTTTCTAATTCTGTTCCACTGTTCAAAACAACCTTTGAACCATTTTGCTGGAATGCTTTTACACCGTCTTCTAGAACAAGATTCACGCCTTTTGCACTCATATGGTCATGAAGTATCGCCGCCATTTCATAATCCACTGGCGCCATGATTTGATTGCCCATTTCTACTAGGGATACTTCAATTCCCAAGTCCCATAGGTTTTCTGCCATCTCTACACCGATAAAGCCACCGCCTACAACAACGGCACGTTTAATGGAATGAGTATCAACATAATTCTTGATTTTATCTGTGTCGGGAATATTACGCAATGTAAATACATTTTCTGCTTCATCTATGCCAGGGATAGCCGGACGAATTGGTTTTGCTCCTGGTGATAAAATTAATGTATCGTATGATTCTTCATATTGTTCATTTGTACGAAGATTTTTTACTGTTACTGTTTTCTCTTGGCGGTTTATTTTGACGACTTCACTTAAATTGCGAATATCCATCTGAAATCTATGGCTCATTCCCTCAACTGTTTGCAGCAATAATTTCGAGCGTTTTTCAATGGAACCGCCAATATAATATGGAAGTCCACAGTTGGCAAAAGAAATATATTCACCTTTCTCAAACATAATAATTTCCGCTGTTTCATCTAAACGACGTAAACGAGCTGCTGCTGTTGCTCCACCTGCAACTCCGCCTACAATGACAATTTTCTTTCCCATTCTCTGTTCCTCCTAGTTGATATTTTTAAATTTATATATTAAGATATAGCGTTTTTTACGGTAAGGAAAACTTATTCTTCATCCTTGAATAAAATTTCCATCATTTGAATCACTACAGGATTCTCAACTTTGTAATATATTTCTAGCCCATCTCTTTCCGCCTTTACAACATTTGCTTGCTTTAATTTCCCTAGATGTTGTGAAATGGTTGATTGGGGCATTTCTAAACAAGTGTACATGGTAGATACATTACATGCACCTTTTTTTATTAAACTTTTCACAATGCACAGGCGCACAGGGTGAGCAAGTGTCTTCAATAACTCTGCTTCTTGCTCGAAATCTGAACTTTTGTAATCAAATCCGTCCATATTCATTTCCTTCCTTGTCATTTTATCTTTATATAAATATTACCATCAGATGTGAAAAAATACAACGGCTGAATATCTTCTCCCTATTCAACTTCCCCTTGCCAAGCACTCATCCCACCAATCATGTTCGTTACATCATATCCGTAACTCTCCAAAAATTCTGACGCCATTGCACTGCGACCGCCTGAGTGACAAACGATAATATACGGTTTTGTTTTTTCAATTTCTTGTCGTTTGAACTCTAACAGGCTTAATGGAATATTGATTGCATTTGGAATTTTTCCTGTCGCAACTTCCTCCGGCTCTCTTACATCAATCACGTTTACTGTTTGTTTATTTTGAATTTTCTCCCAGACTTCTTGCCATTGAATATTCTTCATTGCTCCCACCATCCTATTTTTATTTATCTACTCACTGTTCCGTTCCATGACATCATTCCACCACGGACATTTTTTATTTTTGTATAACCACTTTGTTTTAAAATAGCGTAGGCTCTTTTGCTACGCATGCCACTTTGGCAGATAACATATACATCTCTATCTTTAGGTACTTTGCTGAGTTGCTGTGAAAATTTTGATAAAGGGATATTTTTTGCTTGTGGTATATGCCCTGTTTTATACTCTTGCGACTCCCTTACATCAATAATTATCATGCTATTTTTTTCTATTAGATTTTGCAATTCTCTTGTTGAAACCGAATTTCTCTGAAGCCATTTTAAAATCATGTCGTTCTCCCTCTTATCTAATATTTTCACATCGCGATATTACGATATTTAGTTTGTATTTAAATATTACAATATCACGATATATAAATCAAGGAAAAATACTTATTTTTTCATATTCTTATAAAAATGCCCAAACGCTAGGCTATCTGAAAAGAGAAAAACATCCCTTTATCAGATAGCCTAGTCTTATTTCAATCTGCCCTAATCTCCCTCAATCTCCAATACTTGCTTCGCCATCTGAACATACTCCTCTAAATTCGATTTCAAAGCAAACTCTGCGATAGCAACTGGATATGCTGCTGTTAATTCAATAATATGTTCTTTCATTTTTGGCCACACATAGCCTCCTGCTTGCTCATAAGCTGGAAGCAACAGTTCAAGTCCTGGCTCCCCAAGTAATTTATAAAAGACAGTAAAATCATTGGCAATATCAGATATTCTACCTTCTGTCCAGTCAATCAGTCCAACAACTTCCTCGTTTACGTTAATCAGAATATGACCTGGGTGTACATCACCATGAATGAAGCCAGTTTGCTGCGGCCACATATCATCTTCCTTCAACCACGTTTC
>DAIDKD010000184.1 GCA_027451065.1 Bacillaceae bacterium
AAAATCAGCTTTCAGTAATTCCGTCTGAACAGCATACTCTACTTTAGTAGGCAGAAGTGTCTCGGATAAATCCTCATTGGCTAATTGGCGAATCCGCTCTTCACCGAGAAAATTATTCATTACATATATTTTATCCTCTACCTGGGGCAGCTCTTTTATTAAATCACTTTTCAAATTATTGTGCACTAGCGCTATTTTCGCAACACTCTCATAGGCCGAGAAAATAATCGGCAAGTTGAAATTCTTTTTCGCTTCGTATTCCTTCATCATATCCGTATGAACGTACATTACTGTATTGGTTTCATCGGGTACATGTTTGATTAATTCGGAATACCTGCTACCGAATCCGGTAAAATGAACAAAATGATCTACCTGCAAATCTCCAAAAATACGATAGAAATCTGTCTTCACAATTTCACCCACACGCTTGCGAATCCACTTTGACTGGAACCAACTAAATCTCATATATCCTAAATAAAGGAAGCGATCTAATACTCCTGCATTCATCGTTTCCGGAAAAGGATAGAATAAAATTTCTTTTGGGAGATTCCTCACTCTGAACATATATTCCTTTCTTAATTGCTTCTGCCCAAGCAACACAACATAGTTACGCTTCGTCAAGTCAATATTATCAAAGGTGTTCAGTAATGCTGTCGTCACTCCATTATCCCATAGCCCACCACCTAACATCATTGCAGTTTCCTTCCCATTATAAAGGCTAGTTTCTTTAATAGTTTCATGGGATTTGTGATGAAAAATATAGTCACAAATAATGGAAGCACCATTGATTCTATCGTAAGGACAAAACTCCTCTTTCATTTCAGTGTATGCTACCTCAGTATCAGAATTCTGAACTTCCGCTACCAATTCTTCTACTGTACTCACTTGTGTAAATGGATAACGGTCAATATTATCGTATACACCTCTTGTTCCAAAGTACTCTTCCTTATCATATGTATACAAGACAATTTTTCTATCTGTTAATAAGAAATCATACATAATCGACGAATAATCGGTAATCAACATATCAACAGCTGTTAAGAATTCGTACAATTCAAATTCAGCTGGCATGAGACAGATATTATTGAATTCACTTAAATCAATATCTTGCTGAAAAGGATGTAGTTTAACGAAAAAGCAATCTTCTTCACCTATATTTCTAGAAAGATACCGTAAATCTTCCAGTACTTTATGGTTCATATCCGTAACTTTCTCTACAGAACCACGCCAAGTCGGCATATAGAAGGATACCTTCTTATTTTGCAAATTCAACTTTTCACGAACCTCTTCCCGTTTTTGCTTATCTAACAAGATGGAATTTCGAGGAGAAGGAGCCGTGACCATCTTTCCTTGATAAATACCGTTTAAACAATGAGAGCCAGCTAAAATGTATTGAGTGTAGTCATTACTTGTAATAATTTTATCAGCCATATAGAAGTTTCTTTGGACGTTTGCGACATCGGTAATGTTTTCCACATCTTTTCCTAATGTTTTTAACGGTGTTCCATGCCAAATATTGATGTATGTTTGCCCTTTTTTCTTGATAAAGAAACTATAGAAGGTTGTATCATTTAGTAAATATTCAGCACTCGCCAGTAGTCGTAAATATTCTCTGGAAAGATGAGTTACAACCGTTACATTAGTTATATCGTTCGCTAATAAAAGAACTTGAATCTCCTTCACATTTCGCGCCGCCACATAGATTTTTAGTTGAGGAAAATTTGCACTTAATTCTTTTATCATGTAAAAGAGATGTCCGGAAATATTCCTTCCGTGTGTTGATTCAAGCAGGACGGTATTTTTTTTGATGTTCAGTTTTTTATAGTAAGAGCAGTAAATAGGGTATTGATAAAAATAGGTTTTTACGATATTTAAAAGTCTACGTACTCGATTCATATGGAACAACTCCTTTCTCAATGTCAAGACAGCGATGTATCTAAAAAAAGAACGGACAATCCAACAAAACCTCTATATTACAGATTTGTCATGGTTGTCCGTTCTGATATGTTGGGCTAGATAACTGGTCGGTTTTTGACCATTAACTAGCCTAATACCTTAAATTAATTCTCCAATATCGTATGCCGAACGACTTGTTGTGCTGAATTTCCGCTTTCTAGATAACAATACTTTTGATAGAAATCCTGATATTTCTCCTGATAGTCAAGAAACGCTCCACACTTATCAAACTCTTCCAACACCTTTAATAAACCGTCCATATCCTTCACCAATGGTCCAGGAGATTCTTTTTCAATATCGAAATAAAACCCCCGCAGTACATTTCGATACTCCTCGATATCATAGGTATAAAACATCATCGGTCTTTTTAAATTGGCAAAGTCAAAAAATACAGAGGAATAATCTGTGATTAATAAATCTGATACCAAGTATAAATCGTTAATATCTACCTTTTGGGAGAAGTCATAAGCAAACCCTTGATATGACTCTAAATCAAAACTCTCTGCAACCAGATAGTGCATTCTTAATAAGATAACATACTTATCACCATAAAGCTTGTGAAGTTTCTTTAAATCCAATGGTAAATCAAATTTATACTGACCCACTCCATAAAATTGATTATCACGCCATGTCGGAGCGTACAATACTACTTTTTTATCAAACGGGATTCCTAATTTCTTCTTGATACTCTCAATATTTTCTTTCGTATCCCCATTATACAAAACATCGTTTCGCGGGTATCCACTTTCTAGCAACTCTTTTTCAAAGCGAAATGCTCGTCTAAATATTTCACTGGAATAGCTGTTTGGTGATAGCAAATAATTCCAATTGCGAGACTCCTTATAAAAGTCTCCTTTATATTTTTCCTCTGTAATTTTTGGCATGTGCACTTCTTCCATATCAAACACTAGCTTCTTCAATGGCGTCCCATGCCAAGTTTGGATGTAAATAGTGTGCTTAGGTTTCGGAATCGTAACTGGCATGCGACTATTAATTACCCAAAACCTTGCGAAAGCCAATAGAAAAAGCCATTTTGCAGTGTAACGTTTAAGAACGTTCACACTTTCTCCATCAAAATTATCTACGTAATTTTTATCAACACTCCAATACATCTTGTACTCTGGATGATGTTCACACATATATTCATATATTGCTCTTGGGTTACAGCTATACTGTTTCCCTGAATAGCTCTCGAATATGATTACCTTCTTAAAAGGTGGCAGGTATCCGACAACTGTAAAAAATATCTTGATTATAATCACTTTTATTTCATGTACCATGGTTTCACCTTTTATTATTCATTCAGCAACAGCCAATTATTTTACATACTTTCATTGTGAATGGATTTATCATATCACTATGCTTATTTTCAATATGAATGGAAGCTCCATTTTTTAGCCTATCATGGAAAAGAGAGGGATGCCTGACTGAACAGCCATTTTCACCCTCTCATTTCTCATCAATCTACTTTTTCTCTAAGAAAATTCGTTGAACAACATTTTTTGAGGAATCTCCACTCTCTAGGTAGCAGAATTTCTGGTAAAATGCTTCATATTTTTCTTTGTAATTTTGGAAATCACCATGTTTATCAAATTCTTCCAGCACTTTGATAAAGCTACTCATATCCTTCACCAATGGTCCTGGTACTTCTTTCTCTAAATCAAAGTAAAATCCACGCAACGTATCACGATATTCATCAATATCATAGGTATAAAACACCATCGGCCTTTGTAAATTTGCAAAATCAAAAAACACCGATGAATAATCCGTCACCAATAAATCTGATGCTAAATACAAATCATTAATATCCACATCTTTAGAAAAATCATATGCAAATCCTTCATATGGACCTAAATCGAAATTCTCAGCTACTAAGTAATGCATTCTTAACAGAATCACATATTTATCACCGTATAGATTTTGCAGTACTTTTAAATCTAGAGGTAAATCAAATTTATACTGACCTAATCCATAAAACTGATTATCACGCCATGTTGGTGCATACAATATGACTTTCTTATCTAAAGGAATCCCTAGCTTTTTCTTTATAGCGATAATATTATCTTCTGTATTTCCATTATGCAAGATATCATTTCTCGGATAGCCATATTCCAGCAACTCTTTATCAAAACGAAATGCACGCCTAAATATTTCACTAGAATATCCATTAGGAGATACTAAATAATCCCAGTTTCTTGATTCATGATAGAAGTTTCGTTTATATTTTTCTGTCGTTGTTCCAGGCATATGTACTTCTTCCATATCAAATACCAATTTTTTTAATGGCGTTCCATGCCAGGTTTGAATATAGGTTGTATGCTTAGGCTTCGTAATCCATAACGGCATCCTACTGTTCATTACCCAATATTTTGAGCGCCCCAAAATATAGAACCATCGTAACGAAAATCTCTTGATAATATTGGCATCTACCCCTTCGAAACTCTTTAGATATTCAGAATCTACACTCCAATATAATTTGTATTCAGGATGGTGTTCCCGCATGTAGTTGTATATAGCTTTCGGGCTATCACTATATTGTTTCCCTGCAAAGCTTTCAAAAACAACTGTATTTCGCTCTGGGAATTTCCCAAAGAAATTTAACGTTTTTGCACGAGTTTCAGGAGATTTTATTTTTTTATCCCACTTATTTCGAAAATACGCTTCTCCTTTTTGAAGCTCTGTTTCACCAAGGAACACTCTTTCATAAACCTTCTTACTAGCTTCACCTTTATCATAAGTACAATATTTTTCAGTGAAACTAATTAATTTCTCCTTATATGCTGTTTGTACTTCACTTATATTGATCAACACTTCAGAAATCTCTTCTGTATTCTGAACAATTGGCCCTGGCATTTCTAATTCATAATCAAAATACATACCTCGTAATTGGTCACGGTACTCCTCTAAATCATATGCGTAGAAAATAATTGGGCGTCTGAGTTGAGCATAGTCAAACATTACGGATGAGTAATCTGTTATCATCACGTCAGAAACCAAGTATAAATCTGACATATCTGCATAGCTGGATACATGATAAACAAATCCTAAATACTTACTAATACTTAGTGATTTTTTATCAGCATAATGAAAATGCAGCAAAATTATATATTCATCGCCAAATTTTTGATACAGTTCATCCAAATCAAGATGAAGTTCCGTGTCACCTTTTGAGCGATAAGTAGGCGCATATAACAATACTTTTTTATCCACCGGTAGGTTTAACTTTTGCTTGATTCCATTAATGTAGGCTTCATTATTATTTTTATCTAATAGATCATTTTTAGGAAGACCGACTTCTAATATTTCATTTTGATAAAAATATGCTTTTTTTGAAATATCTGTTACATAGTCACTTGGTGTTATCAAATAATCCCATCGTCCACTACGACGAATCAAGGCATTTCGTTTTCCAAGTGCATTGGATAAGCTCGGTACATCCAGCCCCATTGTCTTCACAGGTACTCCCTGTAATGTTTGTACCTCTATTTGTCCTGTTCGCTTCACATAATCATTAGGGAAGCTTGTATTGGCAATGAAATACTGCCCTCTGGCAAGATAATACCAATACCTCCAGCTATCCTTTCTTACTTTTGTTGCATCTCCATCTACATAGGTATTCTCGTTGGTAAAGAACCAAATATATTGATAGTCAGCATTTATACTGCGCATGTAGTCGTATATTGCTTTTGGACTGTCACTATATAAATTTCCACTAAAACTTTGAAAAACAACTGTTTTCTTCTTGATTGGCAAAAGGCGGAACATTGGATAAGCGACATACTTAATGACCTTCTTCTTGCGAGAATCATTTTCTAATTTGCTCCAATGCAAGCTGTTTCTTAACGCCAAATATCCTGTAGCTGTTGAATAAACTGTCGTTCTAATATTTGAATTAATTTTCACAGCTACATCATCAGATACTCCCATACCAATCACAATACGCGAGCGCATGAGCCGCTTTTTACCTTCTTTATATCCATGTGTTTCAATATAAAAATCCCATGCACCTGTAGCTAAATACATGTTACCACGCTCATCAAGTAAATGAATCTGTGCTACAAATACTTCCACCTCAGCATGAGCTTGCTTCATCATATCATAATGGTATTCTTTCCCGTCCTCACGAGATACAGCAACTAATTGTTGCTTTTCCACTTCATCTATTTCCAAATAATAATTTTTATTATATTCCATTGTAATAGATAGTGCTTCGTCAGTTGTCCATTCTACATTGGTTGCAACAGGATGTAAATGATGTTGAAAATACAAACGTAGCGTTCCTTCAGCATCTACTCTACCTGCTACCTCTTTTTCATGCCAAATAAACGACATATTTTTATTGTTAAAATCAGCCTGCCTATCCTCTAGACCAATACCAGATACATCTTGAACCATCACTTTCCAGCTTTGATTATCCTCTGATTCATAAAACGTTTGAATTGGTATTTCTGCATAATAAGGATAAACATCCTCTGCATAATCTGACTGAAGTACTTTTAATTC
>DAIDKD010000185.1 GCA_027451065.1 Bacillaceae bacterium
CAATGGATGTATTGAAATTATAAAATGCTATGATTACCTAATGCACGTGGACCGTTGAACAGTAACAATGGATGTATTGAAATTATGTTCTTAAGGTTGCATTGTAAACAGCAGTCATCGTTGAACAGTAACAATGGATGTATTGAAATTTCATTCCTTTGATAGTTCCTATATCTACGTAACCAGTTGAACAGTAACAATGGATGTATTGAAATTTGAAAATACCGGGCATAAAGCATTCGGCACAGATAGTTGAACAGTAACAATGGATGTATTGAAATTAAACGAATCTTCTAAGATTGCATACCCCGCATCATCGTTGAACAGTAACAATGGATGTATTGAAATTGCGTTTTTCTTTGTCTATTTCCATGATGTCCACAGTTGAACAGTAACAATGGATGTATTGAAATGAATTTAAAATGACATCTCCTTTCGGGTGGAGAATCGTTGAACAGTAACAATGGATGTATTGAAATCTTACTTTAAGCTTCACTAAAGACTGCCTTGATTTGTTGAACAGTAACAATGGATGTATTGAAATTTGAGAATATAGAGAAATACTTGAACGACAGACCAGTTGAACAGTAACAATGGATGTATTGAAATGTACACATAAAAATAATGCCTCTTACCCATAAAGTTGTTGAACAGTAACAATGGATGTATTGAAATAGAACATATTTTTAGCGCGCTGATCCACCATTAAGTTGAACAGTAACAATGGATGTATTGAAATGTCAACACATGGTCAATGGAACGATACTCATCATAGTTGAACAGTAACAATGGATGTATTGAAATGACATCCATCCGACTAAACTAGGTAAGTGGGCATTGTTGAACAGTAACAATGGATGTATTGAAATAGAATTGTTTAAAATGAAATCACGAAACGCAACATTGTTGAACAGTAACAATGGATGTATTGAAATTAAAATGGATGTAGTTGCTTCGTCGCCACGGACTGAGTTGAACAGTAACAATGGATGTATTGAAATAATAAAAAAATAACACAAGCAAATGAAACACTTGCACGTTGAACAGTAACAATGGATGTATTGAAATTAGAGTTCTGGGTCTACCTGAATTACTTCTTTGGCAGTTGAACAGTAACAATGGATGTATTGAAATTAGTATAGTTTCAACCGTTTTACCCAATTCTATCGGTTGAACAGTAACAATGGATGTATTGAAATATCCACGCATCCACGTAGGATGCGATTGCGAAGCAGGTTGAACAGTAACAATGGATGTATTGAAATAATAATCTTGTGCTTGCTTCTGGAGTTCTGTGTCTCCCGTCTGTTAGGATAGATGGGGGACACAGAACTTTAGTGTTATACTTAAGTAAACACGGAGGTTGATGACATGGCAAAGAAACTGGAGAAAACGATACACAAAAGAACTAAAGAATCCATTATAAAGAGAACCATGCCACCAAGTAATGAAGTGGTTAGCCGTATTTGTGAGGAAGCTGGAATAATGGCTTTGTCATAATTATGTTCAGGTGTTTTAGTTACTTCCATACTTTAGTTGACAAATCCTTTTCCTGTATAAATATAGAATGCAAGGTAGGCTAATCCTAAATTTTTTAAATGAGCTTTGCCAGCTGAATATTGCGGTGAGAAGTTACCGCAATATTCACTGGCCGTTTTGAAGATATCGGTGCTTCTATGTCATTATCATTTACATCCTTTTATTTGCTGTTGTTCGATTCGGAGGTTAAGAAATCTTTATAATTATCTTTCTCATCTTTTTCTATAGCAGTGAGAAGCTTATTTATCTCCCTTTTATAAATATAATCATGTATTTCGGCTAGTTCGTGTAAGTTCATCTTTTCTAAAGAGATATCATTAATGAATTTTTGCTTCAATTCTTCTTCCTTTGCACTTAAGGTTGCTTTAGTAATAGTTTTATCACAATCAGTATCTTTTTTTCCTCTTTCGTATTCTATAACTTCAGCTTCAGCGGTAATTTTGACCTTCTCTTGAATAACTTTGTAAAGTTTTTTTAAGTGATCTTGAGTAGAAAATCCAAACAGTTCCTCTGCGGTTACATTTAGAACATTAGGCATTTTTTTCAAAGTTTCCATTGAAGGGAAGCTAACCCCTTTTTCGTATGAAGAAATAGTTTGCTTTGTTACACCTAAGAGTTCAGCTAAATCATCTTGCTTCATTCCACGTTCTTTTCTAATATTCCTTAGGTTCCATAAAAAGTTATCATTCATCTGAAAAACCTCTTTATCATGTATTTTTATTCTTTTTTAGTCAGTCTGTTTCGAAAAGTTCAAAAAATACCTGACTATTAAATATTTTCTTGTATAATTTAATTATGCTTCAACAAAGGTATATTTTTACTCGAGTTAAATAAAAACGTTAGGAGGTGCTAAAAATAGCTAAGAGTTCTATATAATGACCTATATGACAACAAATTAGAACTTTCATATTTTTTGTCCCTCGGTATCAATTTAAGGACTAAATGCCAAAAGAAGAACTACTTTCACTACCAATAAAAACAGTTCTTTCGCTTATGAAAAAGCACACACTTTCATTTTACAAGATTTACAAGTTTTTTTGTAGTTGTTTATTTGTATTTTTTATTTACAAATAGAAATAGCAAGAGCATCGATGGAATTTTTGGAATAATCAGTTGATTATAAAAAATTTTGAAAAACATCAGGTCTAATTCAAAATAAGAGAGTTATAATCCAACGAGGAACTTCCAATATTTTTGAAAAGAAGATTACCTGATAAGAGGGGGAGAGTATCAATATGGCATCCATTCTAAAAAAGATAAACCGCAATACACTTTTGATTAAAGATTGTGGGGTGGAAAAAATTGTCATTGGGAAAGGAATAGGCTTCCGGGCGAACCGCCATAGACAATTTAATATGGAATTAGCAGATCAAGTATTTGTACTAGATACAGAGGAAGAAAGTAAGCGTTTTTTGAAAGCGAACAGCAACAATCCTTATATATTAAAGCAATTCATTTAAGGCATACTTGCAAAATATCTAACCAACAGCAAAAATTTCAACAAAATAATGAGCAGAGGGAATAAGAGGATAATTGTTTCTTATTTTCTATGATACTTTATGGAAAGGAGACGGAACGTATGTTTTATACAGAAGAAAAAATTACATCTAGAATTAAGGAGTTATCATTGTATCGCTACAAAAATCGTATCCCGCTAGAACACTTTCTATGTAAGGAAGATGTAGGGGAGAATGTAAACCCTGCACCACCTATATTAATGAATGAAAGCAAACTGATGAAAGTAGGAGATAGATGGAAAGGAAGAGATTTATATTTATGGCTACAAAAAGAGATTGCTATCCCATCTGACTGGGAAAATAATACAATTGTCGGGTTGTTCGACTTCGGAAAAACTGGTGGTGGGAACAATTCAGGCTTTGAATCACTGTTATACGTGAATGGAATTCCTTATCAAGGAGTGGACTCCAATCATCAAGAAGTATTTTTGAAAAATGATTGGTGCGGTGAAAATATCCAACTAACGTTCCGCTTGTGGTCCGGTCTCGAAGGTGGAGGAGAAGAGAGGGAACAGGAGCATCAATTAAACCGTGCTGAAATAGCAATATTAGACGAGAAAGTAGATGACTTTTATTATACGGCGAAGGTGATGCTAGAGACGATAGAGATACTAGGTGAAAATAATGCCGAGCGAACACACTTACTTTCTATATTGAATAAAGGATTTTCTCTCATTGATTGGTCATCACCTGGATCAAAAACATTTTATGAAAGTATCTACGAAGCAAATGGTTACTTACAGCAAAAAATTGACGAAATGAACAAGTCTTCCTTGATTGATATGACTTGCATCGGGCATACCCACATTGATATTGCTTGGTTATGGAGACTGAAACATACACGTGAGAAAACGGCACGTTCTTTTTCCACAGTATTACGGTTAATGGAAAAATATCCAGATTATATATTTCTGCAAACGCAACCGCAGCTATATGAGTATATCAAAAATGATTACCCGACTATTTATGCAGAGATAAAGAAAAGAATAAACGAAGGACGATGGGAAGTTGACGGGGCAATGTGGGTAGAAGCTGACTGCAATATTCCGTCTGGAGAATCTCTCGTTCGCCAAATTCTCGTAGGGACTCGCTTTATCAAAAAAGAGTTTGATAGAGATGTAGAATACTTATGGTTACCAGATGTTTTTGGATATTCATGGGCGTTACCGCAAATTTTGAAAAAATCGGGCATAGACACGTTTATGACAACGAAAATCAGCTGGAATCAATACAATCGTATTCCACATGATACATTTCATTGGCGTGGAATTGACGGCAGTGAAGTATTGGCTCACTTTATCACAACACCGGAACCGCACGCTAAGCTAGATTCATTTTTCGCTACTTATAACGGATTGATTCAACCAAAGACAGTCACAGGTGCGTGGGAGCAATACCAAGATAAAGCCTTAAATCAAGATTTGCTTCTATCTTACGGTTACGGTGATGGAGGAGGCGGTGTGAATAGAGAAATGCTAGAGTACCGTCGCAGACTTGATCAATTACCTAGTATGCCAAATGTAAAGACAGGGACAGCGAGAGAGTTTTTTAGGAAACTTCAGGATACAGTGAAGAATACGGATGAATATGTCCACACATGGGATGGTGAATTGTACCTGGAATATCATCGTGGAACATATACGTCACAAGCTTATATGAAAAAAATGAATCGCAGATTGGAACTGTTATACCGACAAGTAGAATGGTTGAGCGTATGGAATTGTTTAGAAAACAAACAGTGGGGAGCGTACCCATCGGAGTCATTATTAGAAGGATGGAAAATCATTTTACGAAATCAATTTCACGATATTATTCCTGGTTCTTCTATTAAGGAAGTATACGAGGATGCAAGGATAGAATATGCGGAAGCTGAAAAGATTGCGGACATGGCAAAAGCAAAAGTACAGCAATCCATTGTAAAAGAAAAAACAAATCACTGGACAGTTTTCAATGATGCAAACTGGAATCGGTCAGAGATAGTAACGATTGAAATGGTAGAAAAAAATGGGACTTGGGTTGATGAAGAAGGGAATGTGCTATCAGCTCAACCATACGCAGACGGCTGGAAAGTCCAAGTAGATGATATTCCTGCTATGGGTTGGAAAACAATTAACTTCCAACAAGCCAAGAAAATTGTGAGGGACACTTCTTTCCTCTGGGGAGAAAACAAAATAGAAACACCGTACTATGTCATTGCTTGGAATGAGCGAGGACAACTTATTTCCATTTTTGATAAGGAAGCAGGAAGAGAAGTGCTTGCGGGTGGACAGAAGGGAAATGTATTGCAAGTATTTGAAGATAAGCCTTTACAATTCGATGCATGGGATATTGATATTTTCTATCAAGAAAAAATGAATGAGGTCAATGATTTGCAAGATGTGCAGCTAATAGAAGGTGGTTCTGTAGAAGCTGTTGTCAAATTCCGTTGGCACTATCAGCGTTCTGTGATTGAGCAAGATATGGTTGTCTATCAGACTAGCAAGAGAATTGACTTTAAAACGAAAGTGGACTGGCATGAAAAACAACAACTATTAAAGGTTGCCTTTCCAGTAGATGTTCGCGCTACTGAAGCAACATATCAAATTCAATACGGTAATGCGAAACGACCAACACACTGGAATACAAGCTGGGATTTGGCAAGATTTGAAAGCGTTGGTCACCAGTGGGCCGATGTATCAGAAAGAAATTATGGAGTGGCACTTTTAAATGACTGTAAGTATGGCTATGACATCAAAGATAATGTGATGCGCCTTTCCTTAATCAAGTCAGCTATTTATCCAGACCCGAAGCAAGATCAAGGTGAACATGCATTTACTTATGCTTTACTACCACATCAAGGTGATTTTGTTGATGGGAAAGTGGAGCAGGAAGCGTGGGCTTTGAATCAGCCGTTGATGAAGTTTAGTGGAGAAGCGGTGATGGAGAATCATTCATTGTTTGAAATGGATAATCCTTATGTAGCCATTGATGCAGTGAAAAAGGCGGAGGATTCTTCTTGTGTGATTGTTCGGTTCCATGAGTATAGTGGTGCGAAGCAGAAGGTGAGCGTATCTAGTCCGTATCGGGTTGTAAGGTGGAGGGAATGTGATTTGATGGAAGAGGCAGTTGGTGAATGGAGTGATGGGGAAATTTCGTTGGATGTGAAACCTTATGAGATTAAGACGGTAGTTATTGATTTAGAAAGGTAGGTTCTCAATTTTATAAAAAGGGTGTTCTGCATTATTCACAATAGATATTTTTTTCTGAGCAGTGAATAATGCAGGATATGTGATGAAACAACTGAAGCAAAGAACAAATAAATGGAGGCTTTTTGCGATGATAAAAAAATGGGGGCTGTTGTCTTTTGTATTTCTATTCGTTATACCGTCAATGTTGCTAACAGGTTGT
>DAIDKD010000186.1 GCA_027451065.1 Bacillaceae bacterium
CTCCCTCGGTAAAGTCATCGCACCTCTCCATCCTTCAGTAGGTACAATGTTTGCATAGCGCCAGTTGCTCATCCAGGCAATATAAATACGTCTGCCATCTTCCGCTGGTACATCGGACCAGCTTACGCCCGCGTAATTATCTCGCCCATGATCCAACCAAAGAACTGTTTCATCATTGTTGTCATTGATAAATTCTTTTCCATCAAATTCTCCAATAAAATATTGGGTTCTTGAACCAATTTCGTAGTCAGGATTATCTCCAATACTAACAATCAACACCCATTTCTGCTCATCCGTTCCTTCTACAGGTAGTTGAAATAAATCTGGGCATTCCCACACTCCTAAGTGAGAGCCAGCATTATTACCAAACTCACTTAAGAATTCCCAATCCTTCAAATTAGGAGAACCGTAAAAATGAATAACTTGGCCACAAGCTAGTGACATAACCCATTTTTTTGTTTCCTTATGCCAAAAAACTTTTGGGTCACGGAAATCTGGAAAATCCCCATTTGATAATACAGGATTCCCATCATACGTTTCCCAAGTTCGACCATTATCTTTACTGTAAGCTAAGCTTTGGCGTTGACGTACCTGTTCAGAATCTGGATAGGTATCGTGGTGTGTAAAAATGGCTACTAGACCATGCCCACCGTCAAAAAATCCCGTCGTATCCTTCCAGTCAACAACTGCACTTCCTGAGAAAATTGCGCCATGCTCATCTGGATACAATGCGATAGGCATCTGCTCCCAATGTACAAGATCTGTACTAATCGCATGCCCCCAATGCATCGGTCCCCATGTTGTTCCGTCTGGATGGTATTGATAAAATAAATGATACTCTCCATTGTAATATACCATTCCATTTGGATCATTCATCCATTTTTCCTCTGGTGAAAAATGGTATTGTGGACGATATTTTTCTTTATATAATGTCATTATTTAATCTCCTTGCTGTTTAATAAATTCCTCAACTTGTTCTAAAGTTGGTAAAGCACCCATTGCACCTCTACCAGTAGTCGTCAAAGCACCACCTGCGTTTGCAAATGCTAATAAATCATGATGTCTTTCATTTACAAAAGAAATAAGTGTTTCTTTTGTAACATGATTACTTAACAAGACATACAAGAAACTGCCAATAAATGCATCTCCTGCCCCTGTCGTATCTTCAACTTCTACTAAATATCCAGGATGATGAAAAGTCTTATTCTTCGTAAGAATGGTTGCCCCATCTTTTCCTTTTGTATACACAATGATTTGTACATCACCTACAAAAAGCGATTGTAATGCTTTTTCTTCATTCTCTTCACCTGTAATAAATGTTAACTCTTCGTCAGATATTTTTACGATATTTGCCAAAGGTAAGAACTCAAGAATTGCAGATTTACAGTCAGCCGAGTTGTCCCATAAAGATAGTCTTACATTAGGGTCAAAGCTAATAAGACCATTTTTCCCCTTCACAAACTGAATAGCTTGTTTATGTGCTTGTTTCATAGGACTGTCTACTAGGTCAACAGAACAAAAATGTAAATAATCACCCTTTTCAAACCACTCTTCCTTTATTTCAGCAGACTTTAGTAATAAGTCTGCTGAAGGGTTACGAAAGAAGGAAAAATCTCTTTCACCATTTTCCTGCACTGAAACAAAAGCCAACCCAGTATTTGCTTCCTTGGTTTGCTTGATACAAGAAGTGTTTACACCATTGGAAGCTAGTGTTTCAATTAAATAATCACCGAACGCATCTTTTCCTACTTGCGTAATCATTGACGCCTGACCACCGTACCTTGCCACAGACACGGCAACATTTGCCGGCGCTCCTCCAAGTACCTTTTCAAAAGAAGTAACATCTTTTAACTTACATTGCTTCTGATTAGCAATAAAATCTATTAGAACTTCACCTATTGTATATAACTTTCCCATCTTTACACCTCAAAATCACTTTATTCCTGTGCCTGATCCACCAAGACCTTGTAAAATATAACGTTGAGCTACAATATAAACAATAATTAATGGAATTGTTGATAGCGTTAGCACAGCCATCACTTGGTTTGTGAAAACAGGTTCAGTGTTATTAATAACTGTTATAGCTACTTGAACTGGGAATTTATCTCTATCTGTTAAAACCATAATTGGCCAAATGAAATCATTCCAACTAGCAATAAAGGACAATGTCCCTACCGTGGCAATTGCCGGTTTAGACATCGGAAGCATAATCCTTAAGAAAATCTGCCATGCATTAGCACCGTCAATTTTGGCTGACTCGATAACTTCATCAGGAATAGCAGAAAAGAAATTGCGAAACAAGTAAATGTTGAATGCACCAGCAATCCCTGGAAGAATGACAGCTAGTCGTGTATTTATTAACCCTAAACTTTGAGCCATAGTAAACCGTGATAGCAAAATTGTTTCCATAGGTACGATTAATAGTGCTAACAATAAAGCAAATAATATTTTTTTACCAAAAAAGTTAAATTTTGCAAATCCATATCCTGCCATTCCGTTCACAATAACCGAACCCACGGCTACAGAGATACCATAAAACATACTGTTACCAATAAAGGTTCCCATTGAAAATCGTGATAAAACTGCTTTGAAAGGTTCAAGCCACTCTGATACATGACCTGGTAAAAATGCCCTAATAGTCCCCAAGTCATTGTAAACAGCTGCCTCTGGCTTCATAGCAGACGCGAACATCCAGACTAGAGGAAAAATAAAGATAATCGCTAGAATCCCCATAAAAAAATATTCAAAAATTAAAGAAGCAATTTTTTTGCGTTTCATTAGACCTCCTCCTTCACTAGCTGACGCTGAACAAAAGTGACTAAACCAACTATTAGTCCATACATAAGTGCCATTGCACTCGCATATCCCACGTGACGATCTGTAAATCCGGTTCTATACATGTAAAACATGACTGTTATTGTGGAGTTCAAAGGTCCTCCTTGAGTCATAATCATTGGTTGTACCAGTAATCCAAAAGCTGCAATTAATGTAGTAGTAAAAATAAAAATTGAAGTTGGTCTCAGTAATGGTAACGTGATGTAAAAGAATCTCTTCCATTTTGTGATACCTTCGATATAGGCGGCCTCATAAACATCTCTAGGTATATTTTGTAAGCCAGCTAGAAAAATTAGCATTTGAAAGCCGGCACCCTGCCATGCTGATACTGCTACAATTGCAAATAATGCTTGATTAGGACTTGTTAAAAACGGCTGAGCTGGAATGCCAAATATAGATAAAAAACTATTAATAAGCCCTGAGTTTGGATTTAATAAATTTATCCACAGTACAGATACAACAGCAAGCGACACTACTACAGGGCTAAAAATAGCCACTTTAAAAAACAAATTTCCCTTTCTCTGTTTATTCAACAAAAGGGCGAGTCCAAGAGCTGCCCCTAGCTGTATAGGAATTATGTAAACAACGAATCTCAATGTATTCATTAGACTTCTGAAAAAAAGTTCATCTTGAAATAATCTAACAAAGTTATCTAATCCTATAAAGGTAATTTCATCTGGTCTTAAAAGAAAGAAATCTGTGAACGCATAAAAGATTGTCCTTAATGTAGGGATTATAAGAAAAATAGATAAGATAACCAAAGCAGGTGCTAAAAAAAGATACGCTGCTAAATTTTCTTTCCAGTGAATTTTTTGCTTAGTTCTCCGCTTTTTCTTTACCTTAACTTTAGCTTCAGGTACTTGAACATTGTTCATGTTTTATCCTCCAATTCTATCGGGGTATAGTCAAAAGTTTGTATTTAAAAGTGAATAAGTCGTTAGTAGGAAAGGGGTAGTATAAAAAACATCCACTCCATATTAGTTACTCTACCCCAAAATATTTTAAGTACGGTTTTAGTATGAAGACGCGAGCATGATATCATTGATTCAGCTTAGTGCTGCCACAAAGGCCATGCTCGCATAGGTATCATGTCAATCCTATTTTCATGGATAATCTACTACTAACAACCATGTTTTTTCATAGAACTTTTGAAAATACCTCTATCGATTAGCCCTTTCAAGAGCCTCTTGCATTTCGGCCGCACGGAGATTAAGTACTTCCATAATATCAGGGTTTTCCTCGTAAAAGCTGATATCCTCAACCGTATTTTGGAAAGCACGAGTAATTTCAGGATAAGCTGGTGTAACAGGACGTGCTCTACCCGATACTGTTAGCTGCTCTAATAAAACTTGAATTTGCTCCGTAAGCTCATCTCTTACTATTTCACTAGAAGAATGACGGTTTGGTAAAATACCAATTTCACGAACAAGCCCTACATTTGATTCTGTGTTCGCCATCCAATCTACTAGTCTACCTGCCCATTCTTGATTTTCAGAAGTTGCTGTCATTCCTACTCCCCAACCACCAGAAGGAGAAGCAAGTTCACCAGTTGTTGGCGAAACTGGAAATGGCATAATACCGTAATTAATATCAAAGTTTGTATCTAAGTCAACTGCTGTCCATACACCACTAAGGAACATTGGATATACCTCTGTTTCAAAACCTCTTTCAACAGGAGCAATTGTTGTAAAACCTTCTCTAACTAATGTTTGTAAAAATGTCATTGCCTCTAAAGTTTCATTAGAGTTAAAAATACCATCTGCCTGTGTTCCATCTTCTGAAATGATTTCTCCTCCAGATGACCAAACAAATGGAGATAACCCATAAGTTATCATTTCATCCCCACTATTTAGTTGCAAGTCAATTGCAGGTCCACCAAAATGTGCAGTTAATATCGCACTAATTTCAAGGAATTCATCGTACGTCCAAGGGTTATCTACTGTTGGTAAGCTATCTATATCGATCCCCGCTTCCTCAAACATATCAATATTATAGAAAATTCCCACTGATGTTTCACTCATACCAAGCACATACATTTCACCATTATAAGTTCCTTGTTCAATAATTGTTGGCAATAAATCATCTATATCAGTTATAAAATCTGTTATAGGTGCAAGAATTCCATTACTTGCGAAAGCAGCTGTATTTGGTCCATCTACTGTGATGATATCAGGTAGGGTTCCAGCTGATACTGCTGCATTAACTTGATCCTCATAACCTGCACCATCTGCAGCACGTGGAATAAATTGAACAACAGCCTCTACTCCCTCATCCGCATACCTTTCATTAAAAGCATCCACCCGTGCTTGATGATGTTGGCCTTCAGGTGTCTCGTCTGACATATGCATCCACATGGTGATAACCGTGTTGTCATTAGCATCAGCGTTTGTACTACTATCTCCATTACAACCCGTTGTAATAAACAATACTATCAATGATAAAAAAGCTAACATATATTTTTTCATAATTATGCCTCCATTTTTTTCGAAATTATTTTTTTTAAAGTTTTTTATTCACCTTAAACAGCATCTTCCCTCCTTATTCATTATTGACAAACGATTACGTAAACGTTTAATTAACCCCATTATATAGTTGTATTCGTTTTCAGTCAATATATTTTTTTCTTTTTTTAATACTCCCACTCTATAAAGCTCTAGACAAATCATGTATAATGAAGAATATTATTATGTAAGGAGAGAAAATGAATGGCAACGATGAAAGATGTTGCAAAGCTTGCTGGTGTTTCAGTAGGCAGTGTTTCCAAATACCTCAACAACATTGAGGTCAAACCAAAAACAAGAGTTTTAATAGAAGAGGCCATTTGTGAATTAAAGTATGAGCCTAACATTTATGCAAAAGGATTGAAAACGAATCGAACAAACACGGTTGCATTAATCGTTCCTACAGTCTGGCATCCATTTTTTGGTGAACTTGCATTTTTTGTAGAAAAAAGTTTAAGGGTTCATAATATGAAGCTCATTCTCTGTAATACAGAAGAAAATTATGAAAATGAAGTGGAATATATTTCAATGGCAAGACAAAATAAAGTGGACGGTATTATTACAGTTTCTTATAGTGATGTGGATAAGTACATATCATCCAATCTCCCAGTTATCAGTATTGATAGATTTTTCTCTGAGGATATCACATATGTTAGTAGCGATAATTATAAAGGTGGATGGATTGCTGCTGAAGAATTAACCAAAGCAGGCTGTAAGCAATTAGCTTACATTGGCTCTGGTTCAGTGATTGACAATGCTACGAGGGATAGAAAACGTGGATTCACTCAATACTGTGAAGAAAAACAAATTCCTTTTCACGTGTGTGAACAATTGGGAAAGAAAGATGAGTTTCACAAAACGCTCAATGACTTCTTAGATAAGAATGTTATCCATAAAAGGAATATTGATGGTATTTTCACTGTAACTGATAACCTTGCTTTAGAAGTCATGAATAAATTGAAAGAACGAAAAGTCAGCGTACCTGATGATATTCAAATCATTGGCTTTGACGGGAGTAAGTCATCAGCAAAGGATACAATAGCAATCTCTACTATTCGTCAACCAGTAGATTTAATTGCCCAAACCGCAGTTAAT
>DAIDKD010000187.1 GCA_027451065.1 Bacillaceae bacterium
CATTCGAATTCTATGAAATATAGGAGATGCTTTTTCTTCTTTTGAAAAATCTATATTTTGATAGCATTTTGTTTTTTCCCGCAACCATTCCGGAATAAAATCTCTTGTTTTTTCTAAATCTAAAATCATTACTGGTGTTTGGGTCAAAGGGTCATATAATTGATTTCCACTATCTATCAAGCCTTTTATATGCTGAATTTTATCACCCAACTTTATTTCTACAGAAACCAATTGATCAAAGTGCACTTTTCGAACTTGTACATCTTCCATTCGACCCTTAGCAAAGAAAAATACTATCGGCAAGGCAATCATTACGAATACCCAACTAACAGGATCCCCATACTGATGAGAAGTTGTTATTAATGTCCCATTTGCCACTGTCGTTTCTGCTTGGAAAAAGTAATGTAGTCCCAGTATCCCGCCTCCCACTGCTACTGTTACAAAATAAAACATAAACACGGTTTGAATAAATACTCGGAAACGGACAAATCCAAAAGCGACGAACATCATGAGAAAGGAACAAATGATTTTTGCTACTGGATGAGATACGAAATTTCCATAAGGAGTAAACATAAATAAAACTATGGTAGAACCAATAAAAGCAGCAGCTAGAACACGATACCATTTCCACCTTTTCTTCAGTATCCCAGCGGTTAAAAGTATAAGTAAAATGTCCACGGAAAAATTAATAAACCATACAGCATCTGCATAGACAACCATCTTTTCCCCACTCCCCATTTTATATTGACTACCTTTAGAAACAAGTATAACCTTAGAAATTTGGGAAGTCTGTCACTTTTTGCGCGATGTTTTTGTCTAGTTTTGTCATGAGAAAAGCGTAAGCACCTTGAATAGCCTCAACCGGCAAATGTTCTTCACACCTAAAGGCGCTTTTTGCCTTTACGGCGGGAAGGTTATTTGACGTGTAGAGGCTAGGTGCTGGAGCTGGACAAACTTATATTTAGGCAAAAAAATAGTGATGATATAAACCTATTGAATCATAGACATATATCATCACTATTTTTTTATTGATCTTCTCTTAGCGATTTTTTCGATTACGTAAAAACGCTGGGATGTCAAGATCAGAAATATCAATGTTATCAGCACTTGGGCGAGTTGATTTAGGCTGATCGTATTTATGTTCTTCACTTCTTGCATCATGATTTGATGTTACTTTGTCATGATGTGAAGCAGTAGCTTGCTGTCTTCCAGTTGCTGGTCGAATCACATTTCCTTGTGTTGAGGAAGGTATGTCTTCAAACCCAGTAGCAATGACTGTCACAATTAATTCGTCTTTTAAATCTGGATTAATCACAGAACCGAAAATCATATTTACATCTAAGTCAGATGCACTTGCAACAATATCAGCTGCCTCTTGCACTTCATATAAACTTAAGTTCGTTCCGCCAGTAATATTCATTAATACACCTTGAGCACCTTCAATCGATGTTTCAAGAAGTGGTGATGAAACTGCTTTTTTCGCTGCTTCTGCTGCACGGTTTTCACCAGTTGCAACACCAATCCCCATCAATGCAGAACCTTTATTTGACATAATTGTTTTTACATCAGCAAAGTCCAAGTTAATCAAGCCAGGAGTCGCAATTAAATCAGAGATACCTTGAACCCCTTGACGCAATACGTTATCAGCTTCACGGAATGCTTCTAGCATCGGTGTATTTCTATCTACTATTTCTAACAAGCGATCATTTGGAATAACAATTAATGTATCAACATTCTCTTTAAATGCAGCAATTCCCGCTGCTGCTTGTGTCGCACGTTTACGACCTTCAAAGGTAAATGGGCGTGTTACTACCCCAACTGTTAGTGCTCCTATTTCCTTTGCAATTTGAGCAATAACCGGTGCAGCTCCTGTACCAGTTCCTCCACCCATACCAGCGGTAACAAAAACCATATCTGCACCATTAAGTACTTCTTGGATTTGTTCACGAGATTCTTCAGCCGCTTTCTTCCCAACTTCAGGGTTTCCACCAGCGCCGAGACCTCTTGTTAACTTCCCTCCAATTGCCATTCTTGTTTCTGCTTTGGAAAGATTTAACGCTTGTGCGTCTGTGTTTACTGCTAAAAACTCTACTCCTTGCACACCGTGCTCAATCATTCGGTTGACAGCGTTATTACCGCCTCCCCCTACACCAATTACTTTAATATTCGCTAAACCTTCTAAATTTGTTTCAAAATCTAACATAATAATCCTCCTACAGAGCCATTTTTCCTTCTATTCCCATAAATATCGAAAGAACTTTTTTACTTTATTTCCAACTGAATCTTCCGGATCCTTTTTCTTTACCTTTTCTGGCTTTGGTACTTTATAGTTTGGTGTTCGCTCAAGCTGCTTTTCTTGCTGAACATGATTTGGAATGTTTTCTCCATTTAGTTTCATCTTCTTGCATGTGTACTGAATGAAGCCTACTCCTGCCGTATATTGCGGCTCCCTTACTCCAATATTGTTTGGGGAAGCAATACGAACATGTCCGCCTAATACTTGCTGAGCGATACTTTGCATTCCAGGCAACTTTGTCGCTCCACCTGTTAATACATACCCGCCCGGCAGCTCTCTCACACCTAATTTCTTTGTTTCTATTTGTACAAGTTGCAACATTTCTTCAAGTCTAGCTTCGATAATTTCTGCAAGCTCTAATTGTGAATATTCTTCCGATTCATCTTGCGAGATATTTTCCACTTGAAACACCTCTTCTTCAGAAGCTGTTTCATAATGTGCATGTCCATATTTTAATTTGATTTGTTCTGCTTCATCTCTAGATGTTTGCAGTACAATTGAAATATCTTTTGTAATATGCTCGCCGCCAATAGGAAGCAAGGTTGTTGCCTTCAGTGTGCCTGATTGGAAAATGGATAAGCATGTTGCGCCTCCACCTATATCAACCAATGCGACACCTCTATTTTTCTCATCTTTTGTTAGAGCAATTTCTGCAGCTCCTAATGGTTGTAAACAAATATCTGTTATTTCCAGTCCTGCTCGTTCAACACACCGTAACAAATTGTGAATCATTGTTTTGACACCAGTTACAAGAATGCCATCCATTTCTAATCTAACACCTATCATTCCTCGAGGATCTTTAATCTCCTCTAGTCCATCTACAATAAATTGAACAGGTATTACATCAATAAATTCACGTTCTGGTACAATTGCTACTGATCTCGCAGATTCAATGACACGCTGTACGTCATTATCGGTAATTTCTCTATTGTCACTTGCCACTGCAACAACACCTTTACAAGGTGACAGTTGTACTTGGTTCGTCCCAATCCCTACAATGACACGGTTTATTTGCACTCCCACCATTCGTTCCGCTTCAGAAATTGCCTTTCGTATGGATTGAACAGTGTCGTCTATATCAACGATGGAACCCCTTTTTAACCCATTAGACTCTGCATTTCCTACTCCAATTACATTCAGGTGACCATTCACCATTTCACCAATGATTACTTTCACATTGGATGTACCGATGTCTAAACTGACGTAAATTTCATTGTTGTCCATACTCTGGCACCTCCTCCAAACCTATCTTTTTTCTTATGTATTCCCCGAAGTATATTATATAGGTACATATTCAACGGATATAAACATTTCCCTTTTTTTGTGACCAGTATTTTTTCATATATAACATTATTAGTCTACACTAAATTTAACATTTATGAAAGGTAATTTTTTTGGTTACTCTTCATTTTCCGTATTTTCTTCTTCACCTTCTGCATTTTGCTGAAATGGTGTAACAAATACTCCGTCAGTTTCTAAGTTAATAATTCCTGCTTCCTCCCGACTTTGTACAATGGAAGGGTACACAAGCATTCGTTCAGCAAAGTTTTGGATAGGCACTATCACTCTAAAGCCCTCATTGGTATATACATTCAGAAGAAATTCATTTAATTCTGTCGGCGTATAATGTATTTCAGAAATAGAATTTTTTATACTTGCTGATAGCTTCGATAATTCCCCCGAAAGTTCCTGTAAAATATCCCCCTGTTCAAAATCATATAACAGAATACCTTGAACCGGCTGATTCTCCACTGCTCTATCACCTAGTATTCTGCCGTCTTCTGTTAAAGGCTTTAAAATATTCTCCTCTACTAGATACCCCACAATCTCATATTCAGTCACATTGATGATAACTTTATTAGGAAATACTTTGTCCACTTCAACACTTTTGATTTCTGAGCTTTCCATCACATTTCTACGGATTTGATTTGTTGATAACTCAAGAAAACTGTCATTTTGTGTAACCTTCGATAGCACTACAACTTCCCTATCAGTCAACAAAGAATTTCCCTCTACTTCTATGTAAGAAATTCTGCCTAAAGAAAACTCAAAGTACAACACAAGACAGATAGCTACAAAAAAACATAAAATAACAAAAATAAGACGGCGATTAGGGTTTTTTTTCTTTTCTTCTTTTATTCGAGGAACTCTCGTATTGATTGTGACTAATTTCTTCTTCGTCATCGTACCTCCCCCCTAATATTGAAGGCTGACTTCAGTGGACTGACATGATCAGTTCACTAAAGTCAGCCCAAATGATAAATTACTCTATTATTATAGCATAAATGAAGGTAATTGTGCGTAAGTAGGGCTATTTCCAAAGTTATTTTTCTTATATTATTTTCCTATGATACTTTTCATTAATTGATACAATCTAGTAGCAGCATCCGGAATGCCTAGCTCCTTCGATGCTTGCTCCATCCCTCTTAATGTTTCATCATTCAAGAGAATATGATCAATATCCTGCAACAAGTTTGCTCCTGTTAAATCTTTTTCCAAACAGATAATTGCGGCACCATTGTCCTTTAAGGCCTGGGCATTTTTTTCTTGGTGATTATTGGTAACATAAGGGCTCGGGATTAAAATACTTGCTTTTCCCAAGGCAGTAATTTCAGCTAATGATGTTGCTCCTGCCCTCCCAACAATGATATCCATTCCAGATAGTATTTCTGGCATATTGTATACAAATGGTTTAATGAAAACATTCTCAGGAATACCAATTTTCTCCGCTTCCTTCATTACATTGTCATAGTGTGCATTTCCAGTAACATACAAAATTTCGTAATCCCTGTTTCCAACTTCCTTTAACATGCCTAATACTGCATTATTAATCGGTGTTGCTCCCCTGCTACCTCCGAATATCAGCACGGACTTTTTATTTGGGTGTAATCCAGCCAGCTCTTTTCCCCTAGTACTATCGTATCCTAAAACTTCTGATCCTCGAGGGTTACCGACAAGAGCCGTCTTTTCTTCTGGAAAATAACTTGCAGCTGCCTCAAAGCAGATTGCCACTTTATCCACATATTTACTTAAAAATTTATTAGTTATTCCCGGTACACTATTTTGCTCATGAATAACTGTCGGGATGCCTAATTTTGCGGCGGCATATACGACAGGTCCACATACATACCCGCCAGTTCCTAATACAACATCCGGCTTAAATTCCTTCATTATTTTTTTACTGTCCTGAACTCCTTTTAAAAACCTTGCAATAGTTTTCACATTTTCAAAAGAAAGCTTACGTTTAAACCCAGTAATATAAATAGAGCGAAAAGGAATATTTTCTTTTTTTACAATATCGTTTTCTAGTCCTTTTTCAGTCCCGACATATAAAAATTCTGCTTTCGGATTGCTTTCTTGAATCTCCCTAATTAACGATAAGGCCGGGTAAATATGCCCCCCGGTGCCACCTCCGCTCACTAACACTCTCATCAACCTTCACCTCATATATCTTCTCTAGCTTCAGCGACTAGCTGGGCGAGCCGCTTCCGCTTTTCTTATCATACCTTTCTTCATTATAGAGAATATTCCTCAATATTGAAACAAAAAAAAGAAAATAACTGATAAAATCTTAATGAAATATGATAATGTCCTAAGTAATGAAACATAAAAATGTCCTAAATACTTTTCATTCGGTACACTTAGTATTGAATGGAGGGGATTTAGTGAGAAAGGTTGTTTTAAACATGGGAGAGGAAAAAAGATACAAGGTTATGAAAGCAGTAGCTGACAGGAAGATCTCAAAACTTCGTGCTTCTGTTGAGCTGCAAGTAACAGTGCGGCAGATAAACAGGCTTCTTTCAAAGTATCAGTCAGAAGGGAAAAAAGCTTTTATACACGGGAACAAAGCCCGCAAGCCAAAGCATTCTCTTTCCTCTGGGGAGAAGAATATGGTTGTGAAGTTATACAAAGAGAAATATCAGGAAGCCAATTTTACCCACTTTACAGAGTTGTTAATGGAGAAGGAAAATATTCAGCTTTCCGTTACAACAGTACGCACGATTTTAAGTGAGAGAGGAATTCTATCGCCTAAAGCCCATAGAAGCACAAAGCGAGCTTATCAACAAAAATTACAGGAGAAACTCCATGAAACATCGGTGGCA